>JAWCGL010000144.1:0-3681 GCA_038857155.1 Bathyarchaeia archaeon | reverse complement strand
GGGGCTGTTTTCAAGAGGCTTAACGTTAGATGGAATCGACTACCGTTATGAGATCCTAGATGAGAGATATCCTGATACTGCTGATTTTCAGGAGCCGCTTAGGAGCGGGATAGATTCGACAGCTACTGGATGGGGTATTTACCGAATTCTCTAACTGCTTCGTACATCGCGATGATATTCTCTATAGGTATCCTAGGCTGGATATTATGGATAGCGGCGAAGATGAATCCTCCCCTAGGACCGAATACCCGGATACGCTCGTAGACCTCCCTCCTCACCTGATCAGGCGTCCCGAACGGTAGGGTTCTCTGAGTATCTATCCCACCACCCCAGAATACGATCCTATCGCCGTATCTCGATTTGAGGAGGGAGGGGTCCATCCCGGCGGCGGATGTCTGGACAGGGTTGAATATATCGAACCCGGCTTCGATGAATTCGTTTAGCAGCGGTTCGACGGAGCCGCATGAATGTATGAAGGTTTTCCAGGAGGTATGTTCGTGGATCCATTCGTTGATACGTTTATGGAAGGGCTTATAGAGCTTCTGATAGGTTCTGATCGACATTATAGGGCCTCTCTGCATCCCGAAGTCCGTCCCGGTTACGAAGATCGCTGTCACCCTATCCCCGACGACCTTATAGATCTTCTCCAAGTTCTCTAACGCGATCTCGCATTGACGTTCGAAGATTTTTAGGATGTAGTCTGGGCGTCTAACGTGGCATATATACCATTCCTTAACCCCTCTAACACCTTTAGGATGCTTAAGCTGCAGCCCGGGGACGAGGGCTATATCGCCGAAGCTCATCCCACCGAAGTTTGCGAGTATCGCCTTATCTGTCTTCGTATAGAGCCTCTCGGCCTCCGCTCTGATGTATTCTAGCTCCTCGTTCGATATAGGACCGAACTCCTCAAGATTATCTTCAAGCCTTAGATTATCCCAGTCTATCGGCTCCTGCCTATCGACGGCGTCGAAGTAGAAGCCTCCCCTAGGCATCCTTGCACAGGGCGGTACGGTTCTATCGCCTTGAGGATACATAGGTATGCTGCCATCCAGATCTGGAGCTGTATTAAACTTGCCTGGTACCAAGACTGGGGTTCCGTCGAAGAGACGCCAAGGCTTCCAATCCTCATTCCTAAAACCGAACATCGTCACCCCGCTGTTTAAAGGAACGACGTCGACGCCTAACAAATCGATCAGATCTGGAGCTATCTCCCCGAGCATCTGGTATGGCTCTACAACCTTAACAGGTGTCCCTGGGGGGGTCGAGCCTTAGAGCCTGCCGTAGAGCGTAAACGGTACTTACATGCATACCTGTAGTTGGGCTTCCCCCTAGATCTAGCGGAACCCTATCAGGCTCCTGATGATCTAGCGAGAGGGATACACGCTCCCTTGAGTCCATAGCCTCTACACAATTTCAACTATAATTAGACGAAGATTGTATTAAATATGAGATGTGACCCCTAATCCTTACTGGCGAAATCTACTACCATTACAGATGTGTTAGAGATATATCGATCCCTTCCTAAGCCTCTTTATCGATAAGCTGGATGCGATACATTTAACCTAGAGATAGTCCTCCTGAGAAGCTTGAGGAGCGGATGCCTGAGGATCCTAATCGAAGCTTTCTCGGTATCTTCCTATTAGGATTGCTAGGCAGTTTTGGCTCCGTCGTATCGCCTATACTCCCTCAATATGCGGAGCGGCTTGGAGCCTCCTATATGGAGATAGGCTTATTCTTCTCAGCTTACTCGTCTACCTGGGCTTTCCTACAGCTCTATACAGGCTACCTCAGCGATAGGTATGGGAGGAAGAGGTTTGTAACGCTAGGTCTATTAGTCTATGGATTCTCCCTAATCCTTAGCGGCTTCTCTCAGAGCTTCATACAGCTCATAGCATTCCGGGTTATCCAAGGCGTAGGGCTTGGATTCTTCGGACCTGCAGCTTTAGGTTTAGTAGCTCGCGTGAGGGAGAGGGGGAAGGGATTCGCCTTCTACCGAACGGCGAATAGCCTAGGATTAATGTTGGGACCGATCATCGGCGGTATGGCGGGGAGTATAAATCTCTCCTACCCCTTCTTCTTAAGCGGTCTTCTATCGCTATCAGCTATATCCTCCATCCTCCTCATATACGAGGGGGAAGTTGCAGGGATAGGGGGGAGGAAGTTCCTTGCATCACTAAGAGATGTAGTTCTATATAGGAAGGTTATGCTTATATGCCTAGCCACCTTCATGGTCGAGCTTGCCTTCGCCTCTATAGACCTTGTAATCCCTCTACTCGGTTCAACCCGAGGACTCTCCACTACGGATATAGGTATCATCCTCTCCTCGTACTTCATAGCTTTCACCATCTTCCAGATACCTATCGGTATGATTTCAGAGAAGGTTGATAGAAGGGCTTTAACCGCTTTATCAGCGTTAACGGGTGCTATACCATTCATCATCTTCTCCCAATTCCATGATAGAGCCGCGATGAGCTTAGCATCGGGAGCTCTAGGCGTTACGCTCGGCACGGTCTTCGTTCAATCATCAGCTCTCGTAGCAGAGGTAGCTCCGAAAGGTAAGGAGAGCCTCTACATGGCTTTCCTCGACTCCATCATAGACTATAGCTTCGTAGTTATGCCTCCGATCGCGGCTTACGCCTTCACCTACTCACCTACAGCACCGTTCACATTATGCGCACTCCTGATGATCATAGCAGGGATTATCTTCATGAAGATGTAAAGCTACGTTCGTATGCCACTATCCTGAAGCCTCCGCTGGTTAGGTCTACTGCAAGCTGATCGTAGAACTCTAATTAAAGCTATGAAAAGCTGATCATCAAGAGTGTTTAGGAGTTGAAGCTTTAACTGTATCGATTCACTATGGGTTAAAGATTGGGGTTAAACTTAGAGGGTTCAGGGTAGGTTTAAACCTAGGTGAAAGTCTGGTTCTAGCCGTTCATAAGCCTTTGATCTATTATCCTATAGCCTTCTACCTTCTAAGTTTATCGAGTTCAGAGCGGGGTAGTATCAAGAAGTTTCCCTACGAGTATCCTTACACGTTCGAAGCTGTATACCACATCTTCCTCCCTAAGGCTTACCTCATAGAAGTTGCTGTGGAGTGAGTTGGCTTCGCGGAAGATTATATATCCTCGTCATCATACTCTTTAGATAGCCCCTCGCTACATCCCAGAATCCACTATGACTCTTTATCTTACACCCCTTCTTAGCCATCATAAGGGTTTTAAGAGATTCGGCTATACTCCCCCATAGAGATTCGCCTGCTTTCTCATACCTACCCTTCCTAATCTCCTCGTTAGCGTTATCTAAGTAAAGTGGAGATTACCTTATGTAGACTTCTGTCTTCTCTACAACTTCCTCCACACTCATCTCTCCATCATCTTCGCAGAGTTGATTCTCCTATCCTTAGCATTGATGAATACCTTATATCGATAGCGGGGTGATACGAGTGAAGGTGAAGCTTCATAGACTACATGCCACTCATCTTTATCCGCGTCATACTCGCATACGACTACATCATGCCAGAATAGGGTTTGGGAAGATGCCTTAGCATATTCTCACACTATTTCGATCGCTTGCTTAGCATCCGTAACCCTACCTTCACCCATCTCTCATGATATATAATAATATAATATGTATAAACTCTAAACGCTGTTAGATGCGAGACTTGGGTATGGCTATTCG
>JAWCGL010000143.1:0-3682 GCA_038857155.1 Bathyarchaeia archaeon | reverse complement strand
CTCAGCTCTAAGTAATCATCTAGAATCCCAGCTTGTATTAGGGCCTCACGATAGTTCTACAGATGAATGGTTTAAAGGTACACCTGAGGAGAAGGTAGCCTATGGCGTAAAGCGTACGAAGATGACGATAGAAGCTGCATGCCTCCTAGAAGTACCCGTCGTATGCGGCTTCGTAGGTCATCCAAACTGGGGTTCATGGTATATATTCCCACCGGCATACGAGAAGATGTGGGATAATTACTGGAAGATATTCGAAGAGAGATGGGGTGAGATAATCGATTACGCATCAGAGCATAGAGTTAAATTCGCTCACGAAACCCATCCGCAGGAGATGGCCTACAACCTCTATACGGCTAAGAAAGCTTTAGAGGCTATCAGACGAGAGAATTTTGGTTTCAACTTCGATCCAAGCCATCTAGTATGGCAGGGTATAGATCCGGTGGTATTCATACATGAACTCGGGGATAGGATATACCATGTACATGCTAAGGATGTAGAAGTCGTTAAGGAGGCTGTAGCCTACGACGGCGTCCTATCGACTGGGCCGTGGAGGAGGAGGGGTAGAGGTATGAGGTTTAGAGTACCAGGCTGGGGTGATGTAGATTGGCGCCGCATGATCACAGCATTAATCGAAGTAGGCTACGACTACGTCCTCTCCTTCGAGCATGAAGACCCGATTATGTCACCTGAGGATGGAGTCGAGAAGGCTATATCACACCTAAAGCCCCTCATAATAAAGAAGCCCCTAGAACGCGTATGGTGGTAGACATAGTCTAGATAAACCCATCCCTATCCCCATTATAGATCGTTAGAGATAGATAGGGGTGCTCATACACTTGTGAAGATAGTAGAAGTAATCGTTAAAACCTTAGAGAAGCTAGGCGTAGAGTATATCTTCGGTATACCTGGATCTCAGACATGTCCATTCTACGATGCACTATATTCATCCAGTATAAAGCATATACTAGTTAGACATGAACAGTCAGCTGCATACATGGCTGATGCCTACGCTAAAATTACTGGTAAACCTGGTGTTTGCGATGGTACAGGTGGACCTGGAGCGACCAATCTAATAACAGGTGTAGCTACTTCATGGACTGATCGTACACCCATACTCGTATTCACAGGTCAACAACCGTCAAGCGAACTTGGCAGAGGGGCGTTCCAAGAGCTCGATCATAACGCTATATTCGCTCCTATAACTAAGATGTCTATAAGACTTTCAAGCTCCATGGATATCAGCTCGGTAGTTAGAAAGGCTTACAGGGTGTCGATGGAAGGGAGGCCTGGACCCGTACACATAGATATGCCGCTAGATGTTCAGATAACCGATCTACCTATCGAAGATCTAGAACTCCATGGTACAACTATGGTAGATGTCGAGAAGCCTGTATTCGATGTAGAAGCGGTAAGGAGGGCAACTGCCCTCCTAGCTTCATCATATAAACCTTTGATAATAGTCGGTGGAGGGGTTCACTATTCAGGTGTAGGAGCATGGAACGAGGTTAAAGCTCTAGCAGAGTATATGGGGATACCTGTAGCTACGACCTTCAACGGTAGAGGATCGTTCCCTGAAGATCATCCCCTATCAGCTGGGAGGATGGGTGTGAATGCAGCGTCGTATACCGATGAGATGCTATCATCGGCAGATACCATACTAGCTGTGGGATGTAGGTTCGCAGCCCTCAGCACCCGTCGTTGGAGCAACCTGAATCCTGAAGCTATCCTGATACATGTGGATATAGATCCATCGGTTATAGGTTTAAACTATAAGGCTAGTATAGCTATAGTCGGTGATGCTAAATCCATTCTAAGATGCATGCTAGAGGAAACCTTGAAGCTAGACGATACAGGAGCGTCTAGACGTAGGGATTGGCTTAGATTCCTAGAAGAAGCTAGAGAGAGGTGGAAGCAATCCATATGGTTCTCCAGGATATACTCAGATGATATCCCCCTAAAGCCTCAGAGAGTATGCTACGAGATAAGGAGAATACTCGATAGATCCACCATATTCACGCTAGATGCAGGTAATAATAAGCTCTGGGCGTCAACCTTCCTCGAGATATACGAGCCTAGGACATGGATACAATCGGGATGCTTCGGGCCGATGGGCTATGCACTACCTGCAGCCCTTTCATGTAAGCTAATGAAACCTGAGAGAATAGTAGCTGCTATATGCGGGGATGGAGGCTTCTACATGAGTCTACATGAATTAGCTACATCGATACAGGAAGATATACCGGTTATAGTATGCATATTCAATGATGGTGCTCTAGGTACTATAAAGCATCGTCAGATGATAGCTTACGGTGGAAGATTCATCTCTGTAGATCTTGTTAACCCTAGCTTCGCTAGGATCGCGGAAGCCTTCGGATGCTACGGCTTAGAAGTCGAAACACCTATCCAGCTCAGGGAAGCTCTAGAGGAAGGTTTAAAAGCTAATAGAGCTGGCGAGACGGTCGTACTAGATATACGTGTAGATGGGTTGGAGCCCCTCCCACCTTGATACGGATAATATTATTAAGCGTAATTATGCCATCCATTTATAGGTGTTCTATCCCGTATGTCTAGGTATGTACCTCGAAATCTTAAACAGTATGAGATTAAACTTCCTAGGAAGATAGTATTCGGCTTAGGCTCTCTCGATAAGATTAGCTTAGAAGCTATGAGTTTAACGGAAGGTAGGAGTATACTTATAGTTACAGATGAGAATATAGTTAGGATCGGTATAGCTCGTAAGATTGAGGAGATACTTCTCGATGGAGGCTTCACGGTAGAGGTTTTCGATGAGGTGGAATCAGAGCCGTCTATAGATAATGCTGAAGCCGTCTCCAGATTCGTTAGATCTAGTAGGTTCGATCTAGTTATCGGGGTTGGAGGTGGAAGCGTTATGGATATGGCTAAGATAGCATCGATAGCTGCGGCTAACCCTAAACCTGTAAGAAGCTATGTAGGCGTTAACCTCGTAGAGAAACGTGGCTTACCACACATACTCATACCGACTACAGCAGGTACAGGCTCTGAGGTTACAGATATAGCCGTCGTAACCATACCTGAAGATGAAGCTAAATCCTCTATAATAAGCCCTTATCTACTCTCAGATATAGCTATAGTCGATCCAAGCTTAACGTATACGCTCCCACCTAGCATAACAGCTTCGACAGGGTTGGATGCTATAAGTCATGCCCTCGAAGCGTTGATGTCCGTAAACTCGAATTATGTAACGGATATGATAGCATTAGAAGCCTTAAAGCTAGCATACAGGTATCTACCGGAAGCGTATAGCTCACCAAACCCAGAGAACAGGTACTATATGAGCTTAGCAGCCCTACTCGCAGGTATAGCGCTATGTAACGCAGGCGTATGTCTCGGGCATGCATTAGCATACACATTCGCCGTATCCTACAGGGTACCGCATGGAACATCATGCGGTTTAACCTTGCCATACGCCTTCAAATACAATTCGGTGAACATCAGCTGGAAGATACCTTCGATAGCTAAATCCTTAGACATAAACGTAGAAGGTAAAAGCGTAGAAGAATCGTCCGAAGCCATAGTAGACCAGCTATTCAAACTCGTAGAGACAGTAGGTATACCTACAAAGCTAAGACAGCTAGGCATAGATAGAGACGCTATACCCATCATGGCTTCAAAACTCCTATCCCTAGAAAGACTACTGAAA
>JAWCGL010000142.1:0-3694 GCA_038857155.1 Bathyarchaeia archaeon | reverse complement strand
GGAGCTTTACCGATGATAGCTTTGAAAGCATTAGTGAATTCACCCCTATAAGTGACGAATATCGGGAAGAACATTAACCCGAACATAGCTCCTACCGTAAACCAGCCTAGCTTACCCCAAGTCTGCTGCCAACTTTGCATGAGAGGACCAGTCCATCCCTCTTGCGTCCATCCGATATAGGCGTTTATACCTCCTGAAGATCCTGCAGCATGAGGTTCCCATAAACCTAGATAGCATATGGTAGGCGGTATCACTCTGAAAGCTACAGTATCTACCACTATGAAGCTGAATAGTGTTTTCACCGGTATCAGGAAGAATAATCCTATGAAGAATGCCTCCATATTGAAGGTTAATGGAGTTTGAGGTAGTATAACGTAGGGCGTTAGATCTATCCCGTGCGTTGCTGGATACATCAACTGTGTTATCCCTGATCCAGGTATGGTCCAACCCCAATATGGGTATATCGTTAGAAACCCGATTAGTAATCCTAGCCATAGCCATACATTATCGAACAATTTAGATCTTCCATCGACCTTCTCATAAGCCATATCTATGAGCTTAGCTGCAGCCGAAGCTTGCGGGAAGGGTAATGCTTCGAGGTCAACCCACTGCCTTCTAAACATGCTAGCTAGAAACATGTAGCATAGGTAGTAGACTAGTATCCTAGCAATATTCCATGTTAATGCTGGCATCCATTCAGCCCACGGCACCGGTCCGCTGTACATCCAAGACTCCCACAGCCTGTCGTTAAAAGGGTCGGGACCCCACATCCAGTGTGCAGGTTTAAGATACTCGAGATTCCATCTGTGGAAGGCGGGAATCTGACGAGCAGTACCCATCATAGTGAAAACCGGTAGAACCCCGTAGAATGATGGAATCATCCAGGAAACCCAAACCATGGTCAATATTATCGTCGCTTCTTGCTTATTCAATCCGCCATTCCTAGCGAGTATCGCTGCTAACGAAGCTATGATGAGAGGCCACCAGAATACGAATGTTAATGTTCCAGATTGCGCTTGAGCCCATGGGTTTATAGTTAGACCCCAGAGCGTCCCACCTGTCGTGAATAGAGCTACGAAGGATGTAAATATGGTGGATAATACTACCGCTATGATGCCTAGTATCCATGCTCTAACGCGTACACCCATATATTCGCTCATTTCTTCCACCGGAATGTATACTCTAAGTTTATTCTATATATATCTTTTTTTTGCTTATCGCCTTCTCTTCACGTATCTGCCATGGACTTACTGAATCCAGTCAAGGTTTATATGCGGATACTCTTTCGATAGTATAGGCGGGTGGAGTCGGGTTGAAGGTTAGCTGTGCTTGGCTCTATGCTATAACGAAGTATGGGTATCCTCCATCCTTCGATAAGACTTTAAATGCTTTACGTGAGATGGCTAATCTAGGGTTTAACGCTGTCGAAGTTGAGGTCGTCCGTGAAGCTCAATTATTGGAGTTTAGGGAACGTAAAAGCGAGGTTAAAAGGTTATGTAGCGATCTAGATCTCAAAGTTATTAATGTATGTGCTATATTCCCAGATATAGTGAGCTTAGATGATAGCTTATGGGGTAGAGCGTTAAAGCATTTCGAGGAAAGCTGTGGTATAACTAGGTTTCTAGATTGCGATATGATCCAGCTAGATTCGTTTACACCCCCGCTTAAATTCATCGGTACCGTACCGTATAAGGAGGCTATAAGTTTCGGTATACAATTTAGAGTAGAGGTGGACCCAGGGTTTAGTTATCCTAAGCTTTGGGCTAGGATAGTCGAGAGTTTTAAGAAATGCAGCAGTACAGCTGAGGAGTATGGGCTTAAGCTATGTCTAGAGCCTAGGGTTGGAGAGAATATAAGTAATACCGATGCCATGCTTAGACTCCTAGATGCTGTAGATGCCGATAACTTCTACGCCGTCCTAGATACAGGCCATCTACACGCTCAGAAGGAGATACTGCCGTTATCGGCTGAGAAGCTAGGCTCTAAGATATCCTATGTACATGCATCCGATAACGATGGTAGGGATAATCTGCATCTACCTCCAGGTAAGGGTACTGTGGATTGGGAGGGGGTTGTTAGAGCGTTAGCGAAACACGGGTATAGAGGCTACGTAGCTGTCGATATAGGTGGAGCAGGATATAAGGGAGATATAGATTCGGATGTAATCGAATCTAAACGTTTCCTCGAAAACCTGCTATCAAGACTCTCACTCCTAGGCTGAAACTACCAGGAAATCGTAGGGATCCTAGCGGAGACGATATGTCTTCTTTCACTCTCCGCGGCGGATGGGTTCTAACACCTAGAGGTTTGATCCGAACTGATGTAGCTATAGAGGGGGATAGGATCTCAAAGATTCATGAAGGCATTAGGGTAGGGGAAACTATAGATTGTAGCGGGTTATTCATCGTACCTGGGTTTAGAGATCAGCATACACACGATCTGATAGGATCACTCTCCGATATAAGCGTAGATCGATTATCGAAGGTTGCTACCGCTCTAGTTAGGCATGGCGTAACTTCGATGAAGATAGCTACGATCGCTATGCCTCGTGATAAGCTTCTAAGCTATCTTCGTAACGTTAGATCCTACATGTCATCTGGAAGGAACGGCGTGGAGGGAGCTAGGATAGAAGGAGCACATATAGAGGGAACGTTTATAAGAGCTGAATGCGGTGGAGCTCAGCCTCGCGAGTACATAGTAGAACCTTGGGAGGGGGGCGCCGTGGAGCTCCTCGACGATATACTGAAGACGGATGCCGCGAAGCTGGTAAATATAGCTGTGGATTTCGGATCGGATCTTATAGAATATGCTAGTTCCAGAGGGCTTATAGTGGGTTGTGGGCATTCTAAGGCTTCTGCTAGACAGCTTGAAGAAGCTTGGAGGAGGGGGTTAAGGTATATCGTGCATATAACGAACGGAGCTATGGGGCAATCTTTCAAACCTTTCGATGGGGGAGGTACATATGAGGGGGCTTTAACCCTACCTTTAGCTCTCGAGATAATCGTAGATGGATACCATGTGGATATGAGGTATGTATCCGATATTATAGAGAGGTGTATTCAGAAGGGTAGAGCGAGCGATATTATAGCGATAACGGATGCCGTGTTTCCTGTAGAGGAGGAGATACCTGAAGGAGATTTTGAAGCATTCTCAGTTATCGGATGTAGAAGTGAGGATGGTGGTGTACTATTCGTTAAACGTTATATGGATAGGGATAGGGTGTGGAGGTATCCCCAGCCAGGGACATTGTTTGGAAGCCTACTCACTATGGATAAAGCTTTCGAGAATCTGTTAAACTTATTTACGAGAGATTTCTCCGGGTTCATGATAGATAGATCTGCTAGAACTCTCGAGGAAGCGTTATCTCTAGCGTCAAGGATCACTTCCACCAATCAAGCTAGATTAGAGGGGCTAGATTCTGTAGGTATAATATCGGATGGCTGTATAGCCGATATAACTATACTCTCTATTAAAGGTGAGGCTGGAACATAGAGGGTGAAGGTAGCGAAGACCGTAGTTGGAGGTAGATTATTCGAATACGATGCACCATAACCTTGTAAGGCTAGAATAATATATAAGCTCTAGATCATCTGATTCTTAATTCTATAGGTATGAAGCCTATTAGGTTGGAGGGTATAATACCTGCTATCGTATGTCCGATGTTGGAGGATTATAGTGTAGATGAGGATTCTCT
>JAWCGL010000141.1:0-3720 GCA_038857155.1 Bathyarchaeia archaeon | reverse complement strand
GATATATCCTCTATACCTGGATCCTTCATCAAAGCATCTATCCTACCATAGCCTAGTAGATCCCTGACCAGGTAGTACTCTATCTTAGGTAGGGATGAACCTGGATCTACACCCCTCCTAGCAAATATACCTCTAACCCTACCCTTCAAATACTCTACAGCCCTCCCGTACCCACCTATCTCGTCGATAGTCCTATCGATAACCTGTAGAAGCTCGGATCTAACTAGTTCCATCATAGCTTTCTCCCTACCGGTTAGAGTCGGCTCGATAACCTCGTAGCGTAGCTCACCGGTTATAGGGTTCCTAGCTATCATACCGTAGGCGTATCCCGGCTCAAGCTCGTATACATCCAGTGTATCCCTACCCCTATACTCTTCGATCACCGTGAAGCTGGGAGGCTCGGATGGGATGCTAGCCCTCCTCCTAACCTTAAAAAGCCTAGCTAGGACGTCGGCTATAACCCTAAACATCGCTAACCCTTCACTCTACCGATGAATATATTCCCTCTACGAGTTATAACTTTAACCTCTACCAAATCTTCGGGTACCCTATCGATGATCACATAGCTTTCACCAGGACGGAGAGCTATATCTACACACCTCCTAACCTTAAACCCAGACTCGTAAACCTCCCATAAGCCTACTATATCCGCCGTTACGTCACCCGTATTCTGCACCTGGATGAAGCCTAAACCGTATGTACGTCCTGTAAACCTAGCTTCGAAGCTTACGATACATGTAGCGAAGGGTCTGCTGCTACCAGCGTGAAGCTCTATACGTATAGATCCATCCGGATGGATATACCTATCAGGGTTCGCTATGATATAGGGTCCGTAAACCCTATCAAAGCTAGATACGGTTATACGTGCTAGGATATCGCTACCCCCATCAACCCTCGATATGAGGATCGTATGCTCGATAACCCCATCTCGGTGGATATACCCCCTGTAGTATATGGCTAGATACCTAGCGGTATACCCGTCAAGCTCCATCCTAACGGATAGGTTAGCTTCGTATAGCCCGCTCTCCTCGGAGATATCGGCTTCGATAACCCTATCGACTATATAGACTACCCTATGCTGCGTATAGGCTTCATCCAACCCTAGAAACGCTATCCTCTCCCTAGATCTGAGATCCTCCCTCCACCTAACCTCCATATAGACGTCGTAGAATTCAACCATATACGCAGCCAATATTATGGATGCCATCAGTAGGAATACTACGCCGATAACTGTGGACTCGCCTCTATCATTGGATGGAAGCTTATAAGCCATCCAACCCCCTCCATAGATATGCGGAGTATACCCCCCCATCCTCTGTAACTATCTTAACCATGTATATGTATGGGGATCCGGCATCTACATCTAGATCGATTATAGATCCATAGGGTACGATGAACCTTCCATCCAACGATACGACTCCGTACGGATCGTACAGCCATACCCTAGATACGATGGTAGGCTTATACTGCGATACGCTATATAATCCCATCCTAACGATGCTAGATCTTCTAAGATAGCCTAGAGCATATATCCGATCCAAGTATATCGATCCGCCTGCAACCTCGAACCTTATAGAGATGGCTCCATCGTATAGGTAGTCTGAAGCATAGTAGAACCTGAAGGGCCCGTAGAGCTTAGCGTATGGGTCGACCGTAAACTCGGATACGCTATCCCATCGATCACGTCTATAATCGTAGATGTAGAGTTTAACCTCCGTATACCCTGATAGCGATCTAGCTATAATATCGAGCTCTAGCGCATGGATATCTTCAGCTCCTAGATCTATTCTAAAGGTTAGATCCCTGTATACAGGTATACCTCGAGCCTCACCTATGTAAACCTCCTCATCCAGATAGTATACGTACCTTATCTCCAGGGATTCCTCGATCGATCCTAAGCTGAGGATAGCGGATTCATAGAACCCTCCGAAGATACCCCAGTATACGTAGGCTATCAACACTATAGCTACGGCTGCTACAGCTAAACCTACAGGTTCAGCTTCGCATCTAGATCCTCGGAGCTCTCTCCTCGATACGTACAACCCTCCCACTCTCCGTATATATTACGATGCTATGCTTCGCATCTTCAACCCAATCGTAGCCTACATCTATCGATAGATGGCCTCCAGGCTCTACGCTATAAACCCCGCTTAGAGCTAGGGTACCGTTAACGTATATACGGCTCACCGTTAAACGTACACCGCCATAATTGTATATTGTGACCGTTATGATCCTTACGCCGCCGATACGTCTAAACCATACATCCTCGACTATGAACGCCTCCCTCATCATCTGGAGGGTCGATCCTCTCTGCGTATAAACCCATTGATTCACAGCTACCAGCACTATGGAAGCTAGAGCTACAACCATAACGACCATCAGGAGTGACCCGACCACCTCTGATACGGCAAGCCTAAACATGCTAGTAATACTATCTCTACGTATAGCTCTTTAAACTTAGCTTTACTACATCTCTAGATGTTTCGAAACTGAAAAACTATTTATAGGTAAAACGATTTATATTTAGATGTGCATTGTTCGGCTGCGATCTAGGTATCGGTAGGAAGGCTGTAAGCCCGGTAGTAGCGACGCTACTACTCATAGTCATAACTATGGTAGCTTCAGTAATAGTATGGACATGGGTATCGAGTATGGTCAGCCAGAAGCCGTCTCAGATAATAGTCGAGAAGGTTGTCTACATCAGTAAAGATCTGGTAGGCGTAACTATAAGGAATATAGGCGCTACCACCGTCAGGATAGGCGATGTTAACGTGAAGGTCGGTGCATCTGATTGGGATTCTAAAGACGACGACGATATATTGGCAGGGCCGATCTACGTAGATCTACCTCCAGGTAGGATCCTAGTGGTAGAGGTTAGAAAGGATGAAGGGACACCTGATATAAGGATAGGCGATAGGGTTATAGTAACAGTCCTAGACGATTCCGGGAATAAGGTATTCATGGCGGATCTAACCGTAGTCTAGAACCAGGGTTGTCACGGCTCTACGAAGATCCAACCACCTCATGGGATATGATAGATCGCAGCTAACGTTATATCCCCCTCTATCAAATATCCATAGGTTCGATCCATACCTTCTCCATAGATGCGTAGAAGATAGATGATAACGTTGGATTCCGAATAATCTAGGAATCTAGCTTTCACCCCCCTCCTAGGGGTTCGGCCATGGATACCTCCATACAATCTCCATCGATAACCACCTGAAAATCCATGAAATCTGCAACTATGGCAAATACTCTGAATACTCGCAGTTAAACCCTCGTATATATCTCTATCCCTAGTCTTCTCGCTACCTCCAATGCCTCCTCATCCGCATAAGGCGTCACGATTACAAGCCTCTCAGGCTCCCTACCCTCTTGAATCCTGTAGAACTCCGTCTTCCTCTTAAAATAGTATACATCCTCCTTATCGATATGGGATTTAACTTCGATCAATACGATCTTCTCATCGTATACCGCTACATCGATATCCACTTTACTTGGATAGCCGAAAACCATACCTGATTCATCGTATCTAACCCACTTCTCTATCTTAAAACCGAATTCTCTTTCGAGTAATCCTCTCAACCCTTCTCTGAAAGCTTCCTCAGCCATCAAACCCCACCTGGAACCTAATGCACCTATATGCCTCCTGAGAAGATCGAAACCCTCCTTCATATCCTGTCTAAGCTTAGCTATCTCCTCATCATGCCTTCTGAATCC
>JAWCGL010000140.1:0-3737 GCA_038857155.1 Bathyarchaeia archaeon | reverse complement strand
TCCAGAGGATGGCTGCCGAGATGCTAGGTATAACGCCGTATATAACTACCAGTCTAAACGCAGCCGGAGGGGTACTAGGTAAGATGGTGTCGTTGCAGAGTATAGCTATAGGTTTATCAGCCGTAGGGTTAAGGGAGGGTGAAGGTGTGATAATGCGTAGATTGATAGGCTATAGCTTAACTTTAACACTCATACTAGGTTTGACTGTATACATCTATACAATCCTCATATAACCGAACAATTAATAGGTTACACCCAGCATCTATACATATAAACGTATGAGGTTTCCATCGCTCTGCGGTGTGGATGAAGCTAACGTGGGCTATACATTCCGATTCATAGGTATACCGACCGTATGCTATGAATGCAGCTACCAGAATATATGCTTCGGGAAGCTTAAGCTTGGTAGACTCTATAGGATAGTATCCGTGAGGAATAAGAGGTTTCCATGCAGACTCCACGGTGAAGCTGTACTAGTCGAGTTAGAGGAGGCATCCATAGAGGCTGCGATAGCGGTTAAACAAGCTATAAGGGATGCTGTAGTAACGATTAGACTGGAGGAGTGCTGTGAGAGGCTATGTCCAGCTTTCGATCTCTGCTATGCTGAAGGGTTGGAGGATAATGCCCGATACAGGGTGGTGGAGGTATACTGGGAGAGGATCCCATGCAGACGCTACGGCTTTAAAGTTAAGGCTGTATTGAAGCCTATCTAGCTTGAAGATTCTACCCTTCTACCTTCAGCTCTATACCTCTCTATGAATACAACCTCGTCTACACCTTCTACATACCTAGCTACATCCGTAGCAAAGCCTCTCTTAGCTAGCTGAACGCCTTCGGCGAGTTGTAGATCGCTCGGAAGCTCTACTTCAACCCTGCGATCGGCTATCCTAACGATAGTCCTATTCATATCGATCCCTGGAAACCTACGCTTCAGGAGGGCACTGATCTTCTCTTCGATACCCTCCAATATCTTCCTCAATACCATCCTATATACTAGAGTTTTACCTGCAAGCGGATGGTTGAAATCTACCTGAACCCTACCAGCCCCGATAGCTCTTACGATCCCTATACGTCCATCCACCTCTACTCTATCCCCAACCCTAGGTCTAGAATCCCTAGGGAATCTTCTTAGAGGAACCATACGGATCTTAGAGGGATCCCTAGAGCCGACACCTTTATCAGGAGGAACCTCTACGACTAAAGGTTCATCGAGTTTAAGATTCGGTAGAGCTTCTTCAACCCCTCTGAAAACCCAGCCTTCACCTACGATTATCAACCTAGGCTCGTAAGCCTCTCCAGCTCTGTGTATACCTAGCTGCTTAGCATCCTCCTCCATCGTAGTCTCCACAGGTTCACCGGTCTCTTTAACGGTAACCGTGTAGTCGACCAGTATGAATGAACCCTTACCGATAGACAATAGTACACCCCCTAACGAGTAGGAAGGGGATCTATCATTAACCCTATAAACTTTATCTTATACCGGTGGAGGCGGTTCCTATATCGATACTATACGCCTCATAGCCTTCTGAATAGCGACGAGATTACCTGTACAGATATCTTAGGCTGCCTATCTCTAGTGAAGACCCCCTTTCTATTCAGTATAGTTCTCATAGGATTCTGCGGTGTTCTAAAATCTGCGAAAACCCATATGTGGAGGCCCACTATATAGTTCTTCGTGGATAGGCTTTCGATATACCTCCTGATAATTTCGGCTTGATACTCTTCAGACCACATCTGCGGTGGATCGCTATGCAACCCTACGAAGGCATCCGCTCCGAACTCTGTTATGATTACCGGTTTATCCGGGTACCTCCTATGTATATCCTCTAACTCTGTAAGCATAGCATTAACTCCTGTATCTATATCACCCCAGTGGGAGTACCATCCTCGATAGAAGTTCAACGATATAACATCTACATAGCCTAAAGCTAGATCTCTAACCGTCCTATGCGATGCGAATGTTAAAGGTCTAGATGGGTCTATCTTCCTGAAATACATCGATAGCTTACCTATGAAATCGGCGACTTCAGGTATATCGCTCGGCGGCTCGTTTGTGATACTGTACATTATAACCGACGGCCTATTCTTATGCTCCCCAACCATCTCGGAGATGGTCTTCTCAGCCCTAGTTAGATATTCATCGCTACTGAATAGCTTCGCTATACCATCCTTACCGATTATACGATCGAGACCTGAATAGCATAGTGGAGGTTCTAGGATGACTAGGAAGCCGAATTCATCAGCCATATCGAGGTGATCGCTGGAGTACGGGTAATGCGATGTCCTGAACGAGTTAGCTCCGATCCTCTTCATAAGGTAGAAATCCCTTAGGAGGGCGGGACCCGGTAAATTTTTACCGAAGATTGGAAAATCTTCATGTCTACCGAAGCCTTTAAGGAATACAGGCTTATCGTTGACATATACCCTACCATCCCTAATAGCGATTCTTCTGAAACCTATGCGTTCATATACGGAATCCTCGATACCCCTATCAGAATGCAGTTCTACTATCAAGTTGTATAGGTTAGGTTCATCTGGACTCCAAGGTTTAACACCGCTGAACGTCTTCTCGTAGACGAATCTACCGCCATATACACCAGTTATCATATCCTCACTTATTACCGTGGAGAGATCTTTGCTAGCTAACGATATCTTTAGATCAATCGATCTATCTGAAACTATATCTATCGAAGCTTTCATGTACCCGCTACTATCGGTGGATACCGTTATATCCTCGATGTAGCATCTATTGGTGAACTCCATATATACGGGCCTATGTATACCTCCATAGTGGAAGAAATCGAATGCGGATACGTTTAGACTTAGAGATGGAGGAAGATTCTCGATCGACGGAGAATTATCAACCCTAACGACTAGCCTGTTAAACCCGCCGATCTTCAACCTATCTACTCTATACTTAAACTTTGTGAAGGGGCCTTCATGCTCCCCGACTAGGCTTCCGTTCACCCAAACCTTAACCTTATAGCCGGCGCCTTCGAATACTATCCAAGCTATCTTCCCATCAAACTCTCCGCCTACATAGAAATCCTTCTGATACCATGCTACACCGGTGAACTGATCCCAATCCGGGTTTTGCTCATTCCAAGATGAGGGGACGTATATTAGATCCGTAGAATCGAGATAGTTAAACCATCCATTCTTATCACCTATAAGATCTTTATCGATCCTAAAGTTCCAGAATCCATCGAAAGATATCCTCGATCTAAACCAAGACTTCACCTATACACACCGAATTACTTCTAACAGGAATCCTCCCATCATAAATCTTATCCCTCACATAAACATCTACGTATTACGTAGATTTTATGCTACGTACCTCATAACACTGAATACAGGTCTAAAGGTTACCATACGATATCGAAGGATTTATACTCACCCTTGTAAGGCTCCCAGAAGATCTCTATCCTAGATACTATAGCTCCAGGAGGCCCTCTCTTACACCATTCAACCATCAACCTAGCCTTATCTTCCTCACCCTCTATGACGGCTTCAACCCTACCGTCAGGTAGGTTTCTAATCCAACCTTTAACGCCAAGCTTCAAAGCCTCCCTCCTAGCGTTAGCTCTGAAGAATACTCCTTGAACTCTACCGGATATGAAGATATGAGCTCTAGCATATCTAGCCATAGCATGCATCGCCCTCTATACATAGATCTTTAACCCTATCTTTAAGATCTATGAGAGCCTTAACAGCTGCGGAGCTCGGTGCATAGTCTA
>JAWCGL010000139.1:0-3778 GCA_038857155.1 Bathyarchaeia archaeon | reverse complement strand
AAGTCCTAGGACCAGAATACTCTATAACGATAAATAGCCTACAGCAGGAGTTAAATGTATTCTTCAGTAGGAATGTGAAGATACCTCCAACCGAAGAGTTTGTAGAGAAGCAAGCGGCTGAGCAGGGGCTTATGCCTATCATACCTAACGAGGCTGTAACATACGGGTATCAGGATGAGGATAGGCATATGGTTGAATGCTTTCTGAGGGGGAGGAAGCCTAGAGAGGATTGGATGGATGGATTGCTAATAGTCCAGCTGATGATGGCTGCATACCTATCGGCTGAGAAGGGTAAACGAGTAAAGTTCAACCCAGAGGAGCTTAAAGGGTATAGACCACAGGTAGCTAGAGGTGAATGGAAGCCCAGATCTATAATCGAAGCCTAACCTTGCAGGGTGGGGAGGAAAACCTTAAAGACAAGCTTAAATCTAGTAGAGGCTAGGGAGGGGCCCGTAGCTCAGCCAGGATAGAGTGCCGGGCTTTTAACCCGGTGGTCACGGGTTCGAATCCCGTCGGGCCCGCCAACCCACCGGAGGATGGTGGGTAGCGTCGATTTAGCTTAGACCGTAAACGTTTATCAGGAGAATATAATCCTCATAAACATTCTTGAAGGATATGTCTCTAGGTCGTGTAGGCCATATATACTGTGCGAGGGTTGGACGTATAGGCCACATATATATTTTAAGGATCGGTGTAGCATATGGCTGTAAGGGTAAGGTTGAAGGTGCGATCGAAGGAGAGCGGGGAGGAAGTTGAGACTATAGCTCTCGTGAATAGTGGTTTCGAAACACCGACAGCTCAGCTATTGGTTCCGATAGGCTTCGCTAGGAGGCTGAGGCTGTATCCTCCACCACAGGATGTTAGGATCGTAGAGCTCGGTACAGCTGGAGGTCCATCCAGGATGTTTCTAATCCCAGGAGCTGTGGAGGTGACGGTATTAACCGGGGATAAAGTCGTAGGACCTATAGCAGCTGATATACTTGTATCACCGGTGGAGGAGGAAGTTCTGATAAACGATAAGCTATCTGAGGATTTGAAGTTATCGCTGATAGCTATAGGATCTGGGAAATGGAGGTTTATAGATGATCCGCCAGATACGGTGAGGTTCACAGAGAAACCTCAATACTGGTAGATGGTTTATCGAGGTTGTAAGCTAAATTTATCCTAGCTTAGACTTCGTTAGCGTAGGGTGTATCATGGATAAAACATGGTTATAGTTTACTAATCGGAATACCTCCCATAATGTTGAGGGTTGCCGAGAGGCCCTGTTTGCGGTATGGTAGTGGATGCTGACAAAGCTATTAGCCCGCTTGCTGAGGATAGCTTCGGCAAAGGTGAGCCTAGCTAGACAACCAATCCTTTCTATGATAGCGGGGAGGGTTATCCTCTATGGTTTTTTAGAATCTAGAGGATCGTGTACGGTATTGAATCCACTCTTCTATCCTATCTGGTGATGAATATATGTTGAAGCGTCCATCTCTAGCGAATCCTATCAGGGTTAAACCGAAAGTTTCAGCTATCCTCACACCCATACTTGTGGGGGCTGATAATGAGATTAGTATGGGTATTCCTATCTGGATAGCTTTGATAACTATTTCTGAGGAAAGCCTACCGGTGGATGCGAGAAGCGATCTACTGAAATCTGTATCCTTCAACGCTGCTTCACCGATAACCTTATCGATAGCGTTATGTCTACCTATATCTTCGGCGAATGCTACCATCCTACACTTTTCATCTATTAAAGTAGCTGCGTGGGTCCCACCTGAAGCTCTAAATATCGATGATTTAGAATCTAGTATATCGACCGCTTTAAGAATAGATTCAACATTGAACGTAATCTTATTAAGCATTATTTTTTGAGCCATCTTTAATGTACGTATTGGAAGTGCTTCACCTCTACAAAAAGTGGATGTCGTCATATGTTTTTCTAGATAATTAGAAAATTTTTCTTCACATAATTTGACATATACATCCCTTTCAGAGGATCTTATCTCTAAAATATCTTTAATATCGTCTATCATGCCATTTGTTAATAGATAGCCTATTATAAGCTCTTTTATCTGCGAGGGAAGGCAATGGAATGTAGTATAAAGATTATTGTTAATGTATAGATTTACGATCTCTTCGATAGCTATAGCATCTTTTAAAGTATCAAAACTCATTCTAGTTTGATTAAATCTTAAAATTTCACGTTCGATAAGCATCTCCCCTCCCCATGCCTTCAAGCTCGTTAACGATGGCTAGATATCCTCTTCGACTTAAAGAGAGCCTTAATAAAAATTTTGAGCTGGTATAAGGATCCAATACCATATAGCTTACATAGGGGTGGGATTTAGAGGACCTTCAAGTATACATACCCCGCATTTTCACCGTCGTTTATCTCTTTGTATCTAGCGGTAGCTATCCTGTTGGCTACCCTGATCTATATACTGTGTAGGAGTATTATTTATGCTGTATGTATGCCGGCGATAAGGATTTAAGATCGATAGATCTCCTATATCCAGAAATCTTGAGGGGGGGCCTATGAACCTTAGATCCGATCTGATAGATAGGATTCAGAAGCTGAAGCTTGAAAAGAAGGCTATTATACTAGCTCATAACTACCAACGCCCGGAGGTTCAGGATATCGCGGATTTCGTCGGAGATAGCTTAGAGCTATCCCTCTACGCGGTGCAGACAGATGCGAAAATAATAGTTTTCTGCGGTGTAAACTTCATGGCCGAGACGGCTGCTATCCTAAACCCCGATAAGAAGGTTCTTATACCAGATGTCAACGCTTTGTGTCCGATGGCTTCGATGCTACCAGCGGATCTAGTGAGGCTTTATAGGCGTAAGTATCCTAAAGCGAAGATCGTCCTATACATAAATAGTCTAGCCGAGGCTAAAGCCTACTGTGACGCTGTATGTACATCGGCTAACTCAGCCGAGGTTGTGAATCAGATCGATTCTGAAGTAGTTCTATTCGGACCTGATGTAAACCTAGCAAGGTATACGCAGATGAAATCTAACAAGAAGATAATACCGATACCGCAATACGGCTTCTGCCCAGTGCACAAATTATTTAGCGATGATGAGATTCTACGCTTAAAGCAGATCTATCCGGACGCCGAGGTTATGGTGCACCCTGAATGCGATCCTGAAGTTTGGGAGGTTGCAGGTTTCATCGGTAGCACATCTAAGATGTATGGAAGAGCTATGACATCTAAAGCAAACAAGTTTATCGTAGCTACAGAGATAGGGATGCTACATAGGTTGAAGAAGGGTAGGTGCGACGCGTTATTCATACCAGCCTATGAGGAAGCCATATGCGTAAACATGAGGATTCACACCCTCGAGAAAATCTACCTCTGCCTAAGAGATGAGAAATACGAAGTTAAACTTCCAGGAAAAGTTATGGTAAGAGCGCGGGAGCCGATAGAATTCATGCTCAAGATACGTAAAGCATAATCGATAGCTAAGATAGCTTCATAAGAGCGGTTATAGACTAACTAGGATCCATTCTATGCATTCTAAACATACTCGAATATAGAGTCTAGGAGCATCATCACTATGAAGCCAGCTACTAGGCCGAATGTAGCCTCCCTACCAAAGCCTTTCCTATGGCTTTCAGGCACCATCTCATCGGCTACAACGAAGAGCATCGCTCCAGCTGCGAACGCTAACCCCCATGGAAGAAGGGAGTGCGAAATAGAGACTAACGCAAACCCTATTAACCCTCCCAGCGGCTCTACAAGCCCAGTTAAAGCTGCATAACCGATAGCATGAGGGGAGCTATACC
>JAWCGL010000138.1:0-3786 GCA_038857155.1 Bathyarchaeia archaeon | reverse complement strand
TACTATTCTGCTTTCGCTATGGCTGCAGGTCCATGCGAATTATGCGATGAGTGTACGCTTAAGGGTTGTAGGTATCCTGAGATAGCTAGACCATCCATGGAGGCGTGCGGTATAGACGTCTATGCTACGGCTAGGAGGGCTGGCTTCGATATCAAGCCTCTTAAATCTCGTAGAGAGACTCCGAAATACTTCGGGTTGCTGTTAGCTAGGTAGGGCTGATTCTATCTAGCTGATCCATCTCACCTCTACATCTTCGATCCTCCATCTAGGTTTAACGATGCTCTCCTCTACGCTTACTGTATCGCCTACGCCATACTGTAGAAGGCCTGTCCAAGCTATCATAGCGCCGTTATCTGTCGCATAATCGTCTTGGACTATGTAGACTTTAGCTCGATGAGCTTCAGCCATCTTACTTAGCATCTCCTGCATCCTCCGGTTACGTGCGAACCCTCCTATGACGAGTATCTCAGATTTACCTGTATGCGCTAAAGCTCTCTCCGTAACCTCTACTAGCATCGATAGAGCCGTCTCCCTAAGACTATACGCTACATCTTCGAGTCTATACCTCCCGCTTTTATAGGCTTTCAAAGCTGCCGTTAGGAGTCCTGAGAATTGTAGATCCATACCCTTAACCGTATACGGTAGATGTATATAGGTAGATCCCTTATCGGCTGCCTCATCGAATACCGGTCCAGGCCAAGGGTTCATAGGATCGTACAACCCCACCTCTCTGGCGAATACATCGAAACAGTTAGCTATCGTTATATCTAGAGTTTCACCGAACACCCTATATCTTCCATCCTCATAGCCTAGAATCTGCGTATTGCCGCCCGTAACTAGTAGTGTAAGCGGATTCCGGGCGCCTGTGGTAACCCTACCTATCTCTATATGCGCTAATAGATGGTTAACACCGACTAACGGCTTACGTATAGCTATGGAGATAGCTCTAGCAACGGTAGCCGTAACCCTTAGACACGGACCGAGTCCAGGTCCCCGTGAGAAGGCTACTACATCTACATCCCATATCCTTAACCTGGCTTCATCTAAAGCTTTACGTATAGTCTCCCCTGCAACCATGCTATGGTGTTGAGCGGCATCCCTCGGATGTATACCCATCCCAGGTGGAGGCTTATACGAGCTTCTAATGTTAGCTAGTATCCTACCACTACTATCTGCTAAACCCACACCGAACGTATGAGCGGTCCCCTCTATCCCTAGACAGATCCTGCGGTCTCCCTCCATCCCGCCGCCTCTACCCTAAAATATTCTTAGGATAGTGTTCAATTTTAGTGTATCCTCGCCTGTTATCGACATCTTATCGGAGTACACCGGAAGGTTAGATGATCTCTCTAAGCTTATCTAGCGGCATCAGATTTATCTCCCCTCCACATCCTACTATCCTATGAGAATACTTTGCCGCCATCTTTCGATATAGAGAATGAGGTTAAGGGTACTACGCTTAGAGTGTACCTGTATATAGTCGTTAACGGACCTATTAGGATGAGGAATATACAGAGGGGTCTTGGATTCTCTACGCCTAGCCTAGCATACTATCATGTAGAGAAGCTTATTAAGCTCGGGTTAGTGGAGGAGGATGAAGACGGGTTATACAGGGTTTCGAAGGATGTAACGCTATCGATACTTAAACCCTACATAGTATTCGGAGGTAGGCTTATCCCGAGGCTAGTATTCTATGCGGTATTCTTCACAAGCTTCCTAGTATCCTATATAATACTCTTATGGGGTAATCTAAACATCTACACGGTTGCGGTTGCTATGATAGCTGCAGCTGCCTTCTGGTATGAAACCATGAGGGCTTGGAGGCATAAGCCCTTCTAAAGGTTTTCAAATAGTTAGAGCTATAACGAGCTTTACAGCTATAATATCCTTGAAGTTGAGGATCGAGATAGCAGCTTCAATCCTTATAGCTTCGATACTAGGCTTAACCACGGTATACCTGATAGATGCATCTATTAGAGGTGTATCGGATCTAAAGCCGCTGTCCCCCCAGCCTCCTAATATAAGCGTAGGTTTAGAGGAACAGAAGGTTTTAACCGGAAGCCGAGATACGGCTACCACGGTATCTAGAGGCTTCGAGCTTTACAGCTTTATTCTAGCGTTGATAGTAGCTTCTACGTTCTCGTATATGGTTAGACGTAGGCTTCCAAGATTCTAGCAATTCGCTAAGGCTTCTAGTATCTCTTCCAACCTATAGGATCCGTGAGGGTACACCCTCTCTATCTTAGGCGGATCGTATGTGAGATCTACTATAGTCGATACAGGTCTAACCGGGAGCAGCCCATAATCTAGTATCAGATCCACGCTATCGCCTATCTGTCTCAGCACATCTCCTACACTATATGGGTTCGTCTCCCCATGGATGTTCGCACTCGTAGCGGTTATAGGTCTTCCAAGCTTCTCCGCTATCATCGTAGCGATCCTATGGCTAGATATCCTAGCGGCGAAAGCTCTAGGGTTAACTATATCTGGGACCCTAGTCTTCTTCCATACAGCTATGGTTAACGGTCCGGGGTTGAATCTTCTTATAAGCTTTAGAGCCTTCTCATCTAGGTATGCATACTCCATCCACATATCTAGATCTGATACTATAGCTGTAAGGGATCTATCCACTGGCCTCCTCTTCACCCTATACACTTTAGATACAGCATCTATATTCGTCATATCTGCTGCAAGCCCGTAGCATGTCTCTGTAGGATATACGACTAACCCTCCATGTTCTAGTATGGATACGGCTATCTCTACCGCACCTCCTATATCCTCATCGATTTTCAATATTCTAGCGTTAGGCATATCCCCTCGCCTTTTAGAAGAGATCGATATTAAAGTTTAAAGGGAGGTATAGATGTAATTTTTCTCTTCTGATGTCTCTATGGCGGATAGCTTAGCTCCGTTCGTTCCATCGCCTATAGAAGTAGTTCGACGTATGCTCTCCCTAGCTGAGGTTAATTCTAAGGATATAGTATACGATCTAGGATGCGGTGATGGACGTATACTTACGACTGCAGTCGCAGAGTTTAACGCTAGGAAGGCTATCGGGTACGAGATAAGAAGCGATCTATACCTTAAGGTTCTCTCGACTATACAGGAGCTTAAACCTGTTATACCGGATGTAGAAGGTAGGATTAGAGTTTATAATAGCGATGCTATGAAAGCCGACCTCTCCGAAGCCACCGTGGTAACGTTATACCTTACGACTCTAGGTAACGAGAAGCTTAAACCTAAGTTCGAATCTGAGCTTAAACCTGGGGCTAGGATTGTAAGCCACGATTTCACGATACCAGGATGGGCTCCTATGAAGATAGATAGATTCCAAGGCCACGTGATATATCTATACGTGGTACCTGATAGTTTTAAAGATCAAACGCTGAAGGCTAGAGAGAGGGTTTGGCGTCTATTCTAGAAGGTAGAGACTTCCGCCTCGTATATAGGGGTGCTGAAGCTGATGTCTACCTAGGCTCATGGTATGGGAGGAAGGCTATATTCAAATACCGTATACCTAAAGGATACAGGGTAAAGGAGATAGATGATCATATAAGGGGTAGGAGGACGATACTGGAAGCTAAGATTCTAAGAGATGCTAAGAACGCCGGTGTTCCATCACCCACCGTATACTATGTAGATCCATCTGAAGCTCTACTAGTTATGAGCTATATAGATGGATCCAGACTTAAAGAATACATCAACTCTACCAGTATGGATGAAGCTGTAACGCTTTCGAGGAGGATAGGCTACTATATAGCTAGACTACATAGAGCAGGTATACAG
>JAWCGL010000137.1:0-3809 GCA_038857155.1 Bathyarchaeia archaeon | reverse complement strand
TGCTTATAAACAAGTAAGATACATTAAATTCTCTTTAATATCTAATAATAGATTTATTATTTCTATTCTCAGAGAAGCATCGAGTATAGATGTTTCCTAAAACGTGTTTAATGTGTATACTAACCATACTTTAATACGGCGTTGATTAGGGCTCTAAGGTTAGCTACAGGTGTTCCTGGTGGGATGTCGGCTACCCCTGTAGATAGTATAAAGCCTCCTCCTAGAGCGAGCTCTGATATAAGCTTCTTAACGTAATCCTCTATCTTCTCAGGGGTTCCAGCTACTAGGAGATTTATCGGTAGACCTCCCATGATACATGTGTGGCCGTCTAGGATCTTCTTTGCCTTTTTGATATCAGCTTTTTCAAACCATGCGATACCCCAGCCCTTAGGGAGCTCGAGTAATGTCTCTAGATGAGGTGTATGGTCGCCTTCAAAGAATACCCATATAGTTAAGCCTGACTCCCTCAGCCTGAATATTACCTCCTTAAGATATGGCCAGTAGAGTTCTTTGTAAATCCTTGATGGAAGCATCTCGTTGAGATGCAACGGTATGAAGCAATGAACAGCATTTTTGATAGATAAAGCCATGTCTAAGATAGGCTTCACTAACGCTTCACAAGCTACCTTAACCTTATCCGGGCGTTTGTATACATCGAGTAACACGTTATTTACATGCCTGAGGAAGTCTCCGATGAAGTCTAGTGGGCAGTAGGCATTCGTTAATGGCGCCATTGGGTATCCAAGCTTCGTTAATTCGATGGCAAGGGTGTTCATACATATCATAGCTTTATAGAGTTCCAAACCCGTCTTCATAAGAGCTACTCTAGCTTCATGTGAGCTAGGATTTCTCAGCGATTCAAATGCTCTTGGAAGGATAGTCTCCCTTATAAATTCTAGCGGATTATCGATGAGCTTATCATACTCCTCAGTCTCCATAAACCTACCCCCAATGAATTGTACAGTAGTTAAAGCCTCTGGTAGCTCTCGTCCAGGAAACTTAGAGAATCTATCGCGTAGTATATCGTGCATAGGTCCCGTTAGATGGCCCGCCGTAGCAGCCATAAACTCTGAAACTTCTGGAAACGCTATAGCGAGTACATGCCCCTCAACCCCGACTTCGAAGAATATCGAATCTACAGGGAAATCCCTCGCGAACTTAACGATAGCCCTCCAGCCATCTACATAGTCGTAGTAGTACTGGTAGCCCGTTACACCAGCATATCTAAGAGCAAATCCGGGTGGGCAACCAGTCAATATGATAGGTACTCTATCAGGCTCCCTCACTTGTATAGCTTTCACGAGCCTTTCCAGCCTCTCTCTACATACTACATCAGGCTCTCTCCCCTGCCTCTCCCTAAGAATATCTATAGGCTCTTCTAAAGGCACCTAATATACACCTTCTACCCATTCTATGCGTATATACCGCATTTTTTAACTGCTTCTATCGCTGCTCTTAGATTCTCCGGCTTCGTTTCATCTGGTATCCCGGAAACACCGCTTCCAGCGAATATAAACCCTCCAGGCTCTTTAACATCGTTTAAAAGTCTACATGTCTCTTCGTAAACCTTCTCCGGTGTTCCTAGGATTAGTAGTGCAGGTGGTAAGCCGCCCATCAGTATAACGTGGTCTCCTAGCACATCCCTAGCCCTCCTAAGATCTGCTCTCTCGAAGTACGCTATAGTTTTCCCCTTCGGAAGCTCTAGTATATAGTCTAGGAATGGCGTGAAATCGCCTTCATAGAATACCCATGGTACCGAGCCTGCATTCACAAGATCTACGATAACAGTTTTCAACGGCTCCCAGTAGAATTCCCTGAAGAATCTCGGCGGAACCATCTCGTTTAGATGTAGAGGTATGAAGGCTATGGGAATCTTAATATCGAACGCTGCTAGAACTTCAGAGGGTAAAGAGACAGTTAGTTTACTCCACTCTACGATCAATGGCGTTAGCGAATCTAATGCCCTCCTCACCTTATCTGGGCATCTATATAGATCGGTAAGGGTATATGTTATGTGTCTGAGATGATCGGCTATAAAGTCTAATGGGGCATACCCGAATCCAAGCGGATATGATGGATAGCCCAATCCTCTTAATCTACCTATCAAGCTTATAAAGATCGATGTAAACTTATTCAACTCCACACCAAACCTTATTAGCGCTCCGTATGCTTCTACAGATGGGAACTCTCTAAGAGAATCGTATGCACGTGGAATAATCTTTTTAGCGATAAAATCTAATGGGTTTTCAGCTAGCTCATCATACTCTTCAGCCTCCATAAATTTCCCGCCGATAAACTGAGCAGGATTATTTGGTGGAAGCTCTATACCAGGCCATCTAGTATATCTATCCTTTAAAATGTTATGGAATGTAGCTGCTATATTAAATATACTCGTAGCTAGATCTGGATATTTCTTAACGAAGATAAAGTTCAGGGGGAGAGCCATACCGGCTCCCGGAATAGCGAACCCCATCACATCGAAATCGAAATCTTGAAACACCTTCAAGAGAGTTTCATAGAATTTTTGATAATCGGCTGAATACTCGGCGTAAGTGAAATTGGCATACCTAGCTGGGAAATAGTGGAATAGCGGTAGGATCGCAACCCTGTCAGGCCTCCCCATCGTTAAAATTCTCTCTAACCTCTCCCTCCTCTCTTCTAGGAGCATCTCCGCTTGTCTGCTCATATCATCCACCCTACCTCCCCTTCTCCTCGATCCATCTCAGCATGATCCTTACCCCCTCAGCAGCGCTATTCGTCCATGCGTCAGCACCTGTATACTCCTTAGCATACGGGTCAACCCTACCACCACCTATGATTATCTTCACCCTATCCCTCAACCCGGCTTCCCTAATCGCATCGACCGTCCTCTTCATAGATTCTATAGCTATCGTAAGAAGCCCACTCATACCTACTATATCTGGGCTATATTCTCTTATCGCATCCACAAACTTCTGCGACGCTACATCTACACCTAGATCTACCACTTCGAAACCGGTAGCTTCAGCCATTGTTACAGCGATATTCTTACCTATATCGTGTATATCGCCTTCCACCGTACCTATGAGCAGCCTACCTAAAACCTCCCTCCTCTTGCCTAACTCTAGAAGCTTAGGTCTAACAAGCTCGGATACACCCTTCATAATCTCGCCAGCCATAACGAGATCCGCTATGAAGAATTCGCCTCTCTCATAAAGTTCGCCGATCCTCTCAGCTACAGATGTAAGATCATCTAGAATGGTAAGGGGATCCTCACCAGCCTCTATCCTCCTCCTGACGATTTCGAGAGCTCTCGTTTCATCGAGATCTAGGATAGCTCTAACAAACTCTTCACTGAGAGAAGACAAAATAACCACCGATTTTGTTGCTATTTTTACTTAACTATTTAAATTTTTCCATCATAAATGGATAATCATCCATCTACGGATAGAAATCGAAGGAGCCTCTAGCTAATATGCTATACTCCTTTTACAATAGGATCTCAATCCTTAATCTTCAGGCTGAAACTGTTTGAGTATGAAGGTTAACCTAGAATCTAAGATGAGCCGGTGAATATCTCGATCCGATGGTGCTTATGCTAGGCTTACTATCTACCTGGATCCTTCTATAAGCCATTCCTTGAATTCTTCGTATGAGCTGAAGCGTCTAATGATATTCGGGCGCATCCATACACCGTTATATTCTATCTCCAGTCCAAACCAGTATCTGCTATGCAGCGTCCTAACCGTATCTATTGGTAGGAACTTTATCATACCGTTTTCTGCTGTGACGGCTTCCCAGTCTACTACGGCTACGAGTCCACCTCCGTT
>JAWCGL010000136.1:0-3856 GCA_038857155.1 Bathyarchaeia archaeon | reverse complement strand
GCTCAGCATCCTGAGCCATATATATGTTATTCCATAAAATATACGTTTCTAAGCCGTTCTCTATTAGAGGCCTCACATATTTTTCATATAGAATTCTTAGATCATCATCAGTATACTTGTACACGTACGGTCTACTACCTAAACCGTGTAGTCTATAATATACGGGGCTAACATCCTCGGTAGCACATCTCTCCTTAAACGGATCCACTATGTGGATTAAACCTAGCTCCAAGCATATAGATCTAACCAACTCATAAGTCCAAGAGCTATGTCTAGGCTCCCATGCTACGATTAAGCCTCCGGTAGAAGCTTTATTAAAGAATGCTTTCAAATCCGATACACTCTCCTCTGTAGCTTGAAACGATGGTGGGCATTGAACAACTACTACCCTACTACGTAGAATCCGCGCTATCTCTACAATCATATCCCATGCCTCTAGGTTTTCCTCAGTAGGCTTTAGTAATCCGTAACTAGAAGCCTTATCTACCGGTGGCTTCCACCTAGCCCTCCTCCATGTAGGACTATCAAGTGGATGAGTAACAGCCTGCCACGCTTTTAAAGTAAATTCAAACCCCTCGGGGGCCTCCCTTCTCCAACTCATAGCTGTACTAGTATTCGGAAGCTGATAGAATGTCGATTGTATCTCTACTAGATCGAATAATCTGTAGTACGCCTTCCTACCCCCTTTCACACTAAAGCCGCAGCATCCAACCTTTATCTGCATAACTCATGTGTAGATTTATCTATATGTCAGAGGCATAAAGCTAACCTGACATGAAGAGGTTTAAGTACCGTATAGAGGATTTGGCAGTTAGTAAGAAAACAAGGCTAATACTTGCTCTAGATCCAGTCGGGGTAGATTCATCTAAACTCGAAGATTACGCTTTATGTATGCTAGAAAGATTATCCGATTACATATGTGGAGTTAAGCTGAACTGGCATCTACTACTACCTTTAAGTTTAAATGAATTATACAGGATAACCTCTAAAGCACATAAGCATGGAGTGCAATGTATAGCTGATTGTAAACTTAACGATATAGGCTCGACGAACGAGGTTGCTGTAAGATACCTGATGGATGCTGGATTCGATGCTATAACGGTAAATCCATTTATAGGATGGAGTGACGGGGTAGATGTTATCGCAAGGGAGGTTAATGCGAGATATGGCGGTGTACTACCCCTGATATACATGAGTCATAGAGGAGCATCTGAAGGTTACGGTAGGATAGTGTTGGATGGAGGTTATCAGCAGCCATTCTATAAGATATTCGCATATAGGGCTTTAGAATGGGGATGCGATGGAGCGATAGTAGGTGCTACAAGAATCGATGTAATACGTGAAGTCTACGATATATTAGGGGAGGATATACCGATATACTCCCCCGGTGTAGGCGTTCAAGGAGGCTCTGCTATCGAAGCTGTGAGAGCAGGAGCTAAGTATATAATCACTGGTAGAAGTATACTATGCTCGCAGAGCCCTGAAGAGGAAGCTAGAAGACTTACCAAGCTTATACATTCAGCTTTGAGTTCTCCATAACTCTCTTCTTAGAAGATCTCTAACAGCAGCTCTTATAACAGCACTTCTACTAGGGTAGAACCCTGTCTTAACGAGTTCATCTATACCTTCAACTATAGCCTCAGGCAGCTTAACTGTTACAAGACGCATAGAGTTTCTTCTACTCATAGCATAGATAATCGATAAGCTTAGTAGACTTTAACCCTTAAGAGCTTACATATGTGGAACATAAAATCTGCTTACCGCATATTTTTCATCCACTCTACGTATATACTAGCATTCTTTCAGCCTACAACTATTATAGAAGCTATCGAATCCGTAATATAACACTACTCCCATAGCTATAAGTAGTATCGCATACACCTTCTAATAACATAATCTCCCCAGCTACACAAATCTATGTTATATCACCTTGTATAAGCTGTAATGATATACCAAGTCGAACATCTACTTTAGTAGCGATTCGAGATCATATGTAGAGAACGTTATCCAGTTTACCTAGTGTATTGCTTAGAGTTATATTTGCTTATAGAATCTTATGCGGTGGGCGGGATTCGAACCCGCGACTCCCAGCGTGGCAGGCTGGTGTCCTAACCAGGCTAGACGACCACCGCTTAATCCATTAGGATGTTGTTTCTTGAAGTTTTATTTAAGAATTTCCCGTTATAAAATCCATAGAGATTATAAGCACTGTATATATCAGCTTCGGTTTAACACTTCTACCCCAATCTTTTACTCATATACGGGCCATCATACTCGTATCCTAGCCTCCTATAGTACCTCTTCACACCGAGACCACTTATTACTACTATCTTATCTAGGTCATACTCCTCTTTAACAATACGTTCAGCTTCTAGAAGTAGCCCTCTACCTAGACTTCTATGCTGCCACTCCTCTGTAGGTTTAAATCCTACTGGTAGCATAGGTCCGTATACGTGAAGTTCACGTACGATAGCAGCATTTCTAAGTTCCTCTCTATGAGCATATCGTGAAGGAATCCTCAAACGTAGGTATCCTACCAGTATATCTCTCACCTTATCTTCAATCGATAGAAATATTTCGATCCCCATACTAGCTTCGTATTCTATCCTAGATAAGGCTAGATCTTCGATTCTAGGTTTAACCCCCTTCTTCAGCATCCTATGCCCCACCTCCCTACACCTTATACATCTGCATGGCTTACCTCTTCTCTCCATCTCTGCTTCTACGTATTCCCTAAGATTCCCATACCTACATCCAGCTTCTATAAGAGGTGCTGGTATATCCCTCTGTATCCTCTGTATACGAACATACGGTGGGATGCAGCTTAAAGCCTCAGCTAGAAGATCTACAAGCTCATCGCATCCATATGGTTTATACAATCCTTTAATCCATAGATCATATAGATCTGAGCCTTTAACAACTAGGCATGGATAGATCTTCAAAGCATCAGGTCTAAAATCAGGATTATCAAATACCTCCCTAAACATCTCTATATCCATATCCCTATCGGAGCCTGGGAGACCCGGCATAAGATGATATGTCACTTTTAAACCAGAATCTTTAGCTATCCTAGTCGCTTCTACTACATCGGAAACCCTATGCCCTCTCCTAACCATACTATACACGTGGTCGTATATTGTTTGAACACCAATCTCAACCCTAGTAACACCTAAGTTTAGCATAAAATCCACATGCCCTTCCTTACACCAGTCAGGTCTCGTCTCGACTATGATACCAGATAACCTTATAGGAGCATCCTCAGCTATCCTCTTAGCTTCTTCAAGGCTATTAGATTCCCTACCGTTAAGCGCGTCTAAACATCTCTTAACAAACCACTCCACATAGTCTCTAGGTAAAGCTGTAAACGTACCTCCTAAGATTATAAGTTCAACCTTATCGACCCTATGCCCCACCTTCTCTAGCTGCTCAACTCTAGCTTTAACCTGCATATAGGGATCATAATCATATTGTATAGCTCTAAGCGCTGCAGGTTCTTTACCTGTATAGCTTTGTGGTGTACCATACCTAGGTCCACCGGGGCAGTATAGGCATGGAACCGATTGTGGGCATGGGTAAGGTTTAGTCATAACAGCTACTACAGTAACACCGCTTATACTCCTTACAGGCTTCCTTCTTAGAAGCTTCTTTAGAACCTCGTATTCAGATGCATAGTGGATTAGCTCGCTATTCGATGGAATCCTCGGTAAAGCATACTTCTTCGCTACATCAAGCTTAACCCTAGCTACATCCCTAGGAGTGAGGCTAGGTTTAGATGCTAGGATAGCTACAATCTCCCTACAAGCCCTATCGAATACCGTCTCCTGCATATCCTCTCTTCCTTACATAGAAAGCTTAC
>JAWCGL010000135.1:0-3943 GCA_038857155.1 Bathyarchaeia archaeon | reverse complement strand
CAAGCTTAACCTCATCTATACGTATAGACTCCCTAGCCTCTATACATACCTCAGATTCTAAAACTTCGTTCACCCTAACAGCAACTGGTGAAAGCTGGCTAGCTACGCTTAGACACCATAGGAGCCATGTAGTAGACCAGTATAGCGATGGTGATAGAGAAGCTACAGAAGCTATACTCCCGACACTCTCCTCCCCCCTGAATGCTAGTATCGCACCTATACCTACGCCTGCTATAGGTCCGAAGTGTATAGCTATCCTATTCAGGATCCAGTAGATCCTCTCAGATCTTATCATAGCGACGACAGGCCCCCTCCACCTAGATACTAGACGCCGGAATGATGCGTAGTATAGCTTCTCCACATGGAAGCTACCTATAACATCTAGATTCTCTATCGTACTCCTCGCAGATTCGGTTATAGCTCCGTAGAGTTCTCTCTCAACCTTCCTAGCCCTCGGAACCCTCCGTACATAGTAGATGTATGCAGCTATATTGAAAGGTAGGAAGGATGCGGTTACTAGTAGCAGTCTAGGGCTTACGAATACAAGCGTAGCTAGGACCGATATAAGTCCTGATAGGTGGAGGGCTATAGAAGGATATATAGACATGAGGTTTCCGACAAGGAACTCTACATCTGATAGCAGCCTCGCTATAGCTGTTCCTGGAGACATATTTTTACCCTTCTCTGAGAATAGCAGTTTACCGAGCATATGGGATCTGATAGATGCAACCATATAGTTTACTCTAACCCAGAGAACTAGGTTGGAGTAGTAGTCTATCGCTATTATACCGATACCGGATGATGCGAGTAGAGCTATATAGTATAGGATGTTACCCGTATTATATGATGCCACATCGTCTACCAGATATTTGAGGATTAATCCTTGATAGGAGATTATCAGCGATTGAACTATCCATAGGGATGAGGCTACAGTTAGGGCTAGCTTAGATTTCGGCCATATATACCTACCGGTGAACATTATCAGCGGAGATGTTTTCAGACGGCTGAATGCCATAGCTGGCTTCAACTTAACCGAAACCGTATTCGTAGTCAAGGCTTAAACCTAGCCGTCTAGAGCAAGATAGAACTCTATAATAAGGTTTTCAGCATACTCTATAGAAGTAGCGGGTTAGGTAGGTCTAACAGATACATAATATTACGGAGCATGGGGTGGAAATAGATATTAAGGCGCAGAGCTTAAATGCTTTAGCGATGCATATCTCAGGGAGGTAGGTGTACAGGGATTTGAAACGTAGCCTGCTATTCACGATACTAGCTACAGCTATACTAGTCTACGGGAGTATATCTTTGGAGGCTTATACTACAGATTTATACGGTTCGATATCTATCAGTAGACGTGTACAGATTTTTCAAGGCGGACTAGTATCTTTATACGATGAACTAGAACTTACGCCTTACACGATTATAGGGAATATATCGCTTCAAGGATACCCATACGATAATCTAATCGATATCGACGTATACGATACGTTGGGGAGGGTATCAAGCTATAGACTATCTAACAGGTCCCTGGATATAGTATTCGATGAGCCGCTTACCGAGGGGGAGAAGGATGACATACACGTATCTATCGTATACAGAGGCGTATTCAGCTTTAAGACTCAAACCGGGGGGCCTCTAGAGGTAACCGTCAGTATACCATCACTAATACTCTTAAACATGAACGTTACAAGCTTCACGTTCAGGGTGGAAACTCCAGAAAGCTTCTCATGGACGTCCTCGACGTATGAAAGCTATGGCTGGACGGGGCAGGGTGAAGGATTCCTATCGTATCAGACTATCAATGCGTCGAATATACCTAGATTCTTCAACGTAACGTTTAGAGGGAACTTCATATCCGCGGAGGTCGTATCCCTTACGAAGGATGTATTCGTGAATTGGGATGGAGCGACCCGTATCGAATCAACCTATAGGCTGAGAAGCCTATCAGACGCACATATACAGACCATAGATCTGCTCATACCGGAGAATGCTACAGGGATAGATGCTTCAGATTCTTTCGGTAATCTTAGACCTATAAACTATAGGAGAGCCTATTCTGTAGCCGAGGTTAACCTGAGATACCTGTTAGGCTATGGTGAGTATGCATCCTTCACGGTATCGTATGAAGCTCCTAAGGATTATGTCGAGTTCAGCTTTCTAGCATCCCGTCAGAAGGTTAAGATACCTATACGCTTAGAGTATCCTTCATATATGGGTAGGTATAGGATTAACATCCATCTACCTTGGATGGCTAGCATCGGGGATGTATCTATCGAAGGTTTGAACGCATCTGTGGTAGATAGGAGCGGGGATAGATTATCGGTGGAGGTTGAATCTACACGTTTGAAGGGGGATGGGCTCCTAATAGTCTCGTTCGACTATACGCCGTTCACTATAATCGGGAAGTATACCGGTATGGTAGCCGTTATAGTATTACTGGTCTTGATACCTCTAAGATCTATTAAAACTAAGCTTAAAGCTAGGGAGGAGGCGGCTGCACCTACGATCGTAAAGTTAGCGGATGAGCTCTCCAAAGCTTACGAAGATCTATTCGTTTTAGAGGATAAGATTGATTCGATGATCTCCAGCGCTCTACGTAAAGGATCGTATAGCGAAGTCAAGGGTATTAGATCGAGGTATTCGAAGGAGGTAGAGAATATGTTGAAGAGGATAGCTAAGCTCGAGGATGAGATAGCTAGATCGAAACCTGAAGCTAGATCTATGATATCCGCGATCAGAGGGATACTATCTGAAGCCGATCTAGCTAGGGAGCAGCTTGAGCTTGCTAGAACGAGGTATATGGGTAGAGCTATAGGTAGAGCAGCGTTAGAGAGATCTGAGAGGGATTATCGTAGGAAGATGGAGTCGGTTAGAGGTAGAATCGGAAGGATTATAGAAGATATGAAGGAGATACAACGTTAATTAAGTATATATACAATTATAGCTGGTATAATTCTACCGGAGGGGTGTAGGATGCTGTTAATAGGTGATAGATTCCCTGAGATAGAGGTTCAGACTACTATAGGTGTTATCAAGCTACCAGACTACTATGCTGGAAAGTGGTTTATACTATTCAGTCATCCAGCAGATTTCACACCGGTATGTACGACAGAATTCGTCGCATTTCAGAAGAGATATGACGAGTTCAAGAAGCTAAATTGCGAATTAATAGGGCTGAGTATGGATCAGGTTTTCGCACATCTAAAATGGGAGGAGTGGATTAGAGAGAAGCTCGGCGTAGAGATACAGTTCCCGATAATCGCTGATAATACCGGTGATATAGCTGCTAAGCTTGGTATGCGTCATAAGCAGGCTGCTGGAACACAAACTGTTAGAGCAGTATTCATAGTCGATCCTAAAGGCGTTATTAGAGTAATACTCTACTACCCTATGGAGCTGGGAAGGAATATGGATGAGATTCTCAGAATAGTGAAAGCTCTCCAAATCTCTGATAAAGGCTATGCTATACCAGCTAACTGGCCTAATAACGAGTTAATCGGTGATAACGTTATAGTTCCACCAGCGAGAAGCGTAGATATGATTAGGAAGAGGAGAGAGCAGGAAGCTGCTGGAGAGATAAGATGCTTCGACTGGTGGTTCTGCTATAGAAAACCCGAATAGAAGCCTATCCCCCTATCCTAGTCTACCTCTTTCTAGCTGATACGATCAGATCCTAGGCTCCTCTACATGAATTCTCCTATCACCCACTCCTTGAATTCCTCGTATGAACTGAATCTCCTACTATTATTCGGTCTCATCCATACACCGTTATATTCTATCTCCAGTCCAAACCAGTATCTGCTATGTAGGGCTTTAACAGTATCTATTGGTAGGAGCTTTATCATACCGTTTTCAGCTGTAATCGGCTCCCAGTCTACTATAGCTACAACCCCATCCCTATTCTTGAGTAGTAAGCATGCATGGCTAGCTTCCCCACCTA
>JAWCGL010000134.1:0-3964 GCA_038857155.1 Bathyarchaeia archaeon | reverse complement strand
AGCTAGCTTTCAAGATAATGCTTGGGAAGCCTGTTGAAGCATATAAGAAGACTACACCCCAACATCTGAAAGCAGCCCTACTGCTTAAGAGTATAGGTAGGGAGGTTGATGTCGGAGATATAATATCCTACGTAAAGGTTGCCGGTAAGATCGGGGTTAAACCCGTCGAGCTAGCATCGCTGGAAGAGATAGATGTAGCTAAATACGTAGATCATCTGAGAACAACCTTCCAACCCATCCTCGAAGCTCTAGATATAGACTTCAACGAAGCTATAGGTTTATCGCAGCTAGACTTCTACGGGTTCAGCTTCGCGTAGAGATAGGCTAACATAGCGTCGTAAATCGTATTTGGGTATAGGCTTACAAGAGTTTAACGTTAATAAGGAGGTTAACCTGATATTCTATGGGTTTCTAACCATGCGTTTCTCTGCTAAGCTTGAGGAGATAGCTAAAGCTATAGAGGATATGCGTATACGTGGAGCTACACCTATAGCTAGGGCTGTAGCTGAAGCTTTAGTCTCAGAAGCTGAGGAGAGCCGTGCTTCAACCCCTGATGAATTCATCAGGGAGGTGGATGGAGCTGCACGTAGGCTCCTATCGACTAGGCCTACAGCCGTATCACTGCCTAACGCTATCAGGTTCGTTATGCTTAGAGTGCTATCGGCTTATAGGAACGGTGCATCTATCGATGATCTTCGAAGGACAGCGATCGAAGCTGGGAGGGAATTCCTCAGAAGGGTTGATGAAGCTAAGAAGGTGATAGCTAAGATAGGTTCTAAGAGGATAGTGAACGGGGATACTATACTTACGCATTGTAACAGCTCGGCGGTTATAGCTATACTTACGGAGGCTAAACATCAGGGTAAGGATATAAAGGTTATAGCGACCGAGACTAGGCCTAAATTCCAAGGTAGGCTCACCGCTATGCAGCTAGCGGAAGCAGGTATACCTGTAACTCTGATAGTGGATTCAGCAGCTAGATTCTTCATGAAGAAGATCGATAAGGTGTTCGTAGGTGCTGACGCTGTAGCTTCCAACGGAGCCGTCGTCAATAAGGTCGGTACGTCGATGATAGCTCTAGCCGCTAAGGAGGCTAGGGTTAGAGTATTCGTAGCGGCTGAAACCTATAAATTCAGTCCTGAGACTATAATAGGTGAGCTTATAAAGATAGAGGAGAGAACCCCTGAGGAGGTTGCTCCTAGAGAGTTTCTGGAGAAGTATCCGTCGATATCTGTTAGGAATCCAAGCTTCGATGTAACGCCTCCAGATTATATCGATCTGATAATAACTGAGAAGGGTATCATACCGCCTCAAGCCGCATACCTGATAATACAGAGCGAGATATCAGAGGTAGGATACGAAGATTACATGAAGTATACGACGTACCTAGAGGAGAGCTAACTTCCACCGCTACGCTTTAGAGGTTTAGGAGCCCAAGCTACGAACTGAACCCTCCTACTAAGCTCCCTAGGAACGTATAGAGGCCTATAAGGCATACCTCTACACTCGGATCTAACCCTATCTACGAGATCGTCAACCCTCATATCGACTATAATATCGTTGTCGATCGTAGACTCCTCCCTAACCACAACCGGAAGAGTACATGTCTCTAGCTCCCTATCCCCCACCACGACTATATACGGTATCCACGATGCTTTAGCCTCCATAACCCTCCTAGAAACCGTTAGATCCCTATCATCCACCCCGACCCTTATAGAGGATGATTCAAGCTTAGAAGCTACCTCCAGACAGAATCCTATATGCCTCTGGGAGACGGGTATAAGCCTAACCTGCTCCGGTGAAAGCCATACAGGAAGCATCGGAAGCCCCCCATCCCCCATCCTAGATAGAGCAGATTCTATAAGCGCATAGAGGGTACGCTCCAAGCTTCCAAGCGATGATGCGTGAAGTATTATACAAGGCTTAGTAGATCCATCGTAATCCCTATAGACTATACCGAACCTCCCGCCGTTCTTCACGTCGAACTGTACGGTCGATAGCTGAACGTTAGCTTCATCAGATCCTATAACTTGGAATTCATTCTTGAAGGCGTAGTAGTGCGTCATACTGGGCATAAGTTTGAAGAATGATGGAACCCCGACTTTAACGCATAGAGAGATAAACCAATCCCTATATCTTTCGAAGAATTCCTCGACGCACTCCCACCCCAGAACCCAGTTTCCACCAGCTACTATGCGATCTAGTAGATCCCTAAACATAAGCGTTAGATTCTCAAACTCCTTTAAAGCCTCCCCCTCATCCCTACAGAAGCAGTGTTGATCCGTCATAGTGAAGTATCTAAGCCTCCTGAGGCCTACAAGCTCACCCCTCTGCTCCCTCCTGAAGCATGGAACCTCCTCGTAAACCTTGAAAGGCATATGCCTATACGTCAGTTGAAGCTTCTGAACATATGGGAAGGCTCCTGGATCTGAAGCAAACCTTAGCAGGAAGACCTCGTTCTCAACCGGTATCCTATAATCTCTCTCATGGAATTCACCCATAAGATCTCTTATAGCCTTCACACTCTCCCTATAGAGTAGCGGGTTCTGCATCTTCACAGCACCCCATGGGAGGGCTACGTTGAAGAAAGCATAATCCTTCAGTAGATCGAATATCAGTACGCCGTTAGGGTAGAGCTTGAAATGCCCAGCATCGCTTTCAGGGCAGTAGTCTACAAGCTCCAATCTACGCATATACTCTATATGCCTAGGTCTACCCCTACCAGGGCTACCCTCGATCTCATTTCTAACGAATATCTCTAGAAGCTTATACCGTCGATCAGATTTACCGAATATAGGGCAGCCCCTCCAACCCGATGGATCCAGCTCGTACACCACCCCATCGACATCGACTACGAGGAATCTATGGAACTTCCCCCTCCTCTCAGCTTCAGCTTCAACCCTAGCATAACCTCTACCGGTAACCTCCCTAGAAAGCTCTGAAAGCGGATGACCCTTAACGGTTAGAGAGAAGCTTTTATACCATCCGAAGGGTGCTCTATGAACCCTAAACCCGACGCTAGATAGCCTATCCTTAAACCTATCCAGTATCTCGATAGCTCTAGCTGGAGACGATAGATCAGGAGATAGATGAGCGTAGGGATACAATAGGATGCCATCAACAGATAGCCTACTAGCTACATCGCATACAACCTCGACAGCCTCCTCGACTACGCTATCGACATCAGATTCATCCCTAGATTCAACCGTAGTGAATACAGCTAAAACCTCACCGGTAGAGAATACCCTAGAATCCTCGGCTACATCATCCCTCACGGATGAAGCCGGCGTTAACACCCTATACTCAAACCTATCTACATGCAGTAGTAGTAGCTTCAAACCCTCCCCATCCCTTATACGAAGCCTACTACGAAAGTAGGTTCAGGATAAACGTTATATTAAGATTATATCCCAGATGAGCTGGAGCATCTCTCCTCGTAGATCTTCCTAGCATCCTCGATAGCTCTAAGGAACTCCTTGCCTCTCACGGTTATAGGCTCTAAACCTATAAGCTCGCATAGAGCCGATAGTATACTCTTCTCAGCAAACCTAGCTCCATCACCAAGTATACTTACGAGAGCTTCATGAACCCTCGATGGATCAGATCCTATAGAACCCTTCTTAACACCGTAGAGCTCACCCATAAAATATAGTATAACCTCTTTAGTGACATCACCTATAATAGATAACCCCTTATCTACAGCCTCTTCGAGTATCTCCTCAAATTTTTTACCCAACTTCTCTTATACTATCGTTAACTGGAACTTCATATAAAACTTTCTAACTTAAAGATAGTAGCTAGCTACTAGAAGAATTCTTCTTTAATAACTCATACTCCCTCAGTAGAACCCTACCTTTAGCACTAGTCACGTAGATATTCCTATCCCTAACTCTACGAACCTCGAGTAATCCAAGCTCCAGAAGTACGGGTATAAGCTTATCGATATCAGCATCTAGAGAAGCCA
>JAWCGL010000133.1:0-3964 GCA_038857155.1 Bathyarchaeia archaeon | reverse complement strand
TACATCTTGTAAACCTCTAGATGTACCCATGCTCTAAGCCCTCCCAGCTCTAATTCTCGGATCTAATATACTGTAGATTAGATCCAGTATGAGTACGGTAGCTACGAGTAGATAGGCATATATAACCGTTAACCCTATAACTACAGGCGCATCTAGCGAGTTTATCGCTTGATAGAATAACGTACCTAAACCAGGCCAGTTGAATACAGTCTCTGTTATTATAGCTCCCTGCCATGAAGCTATAAGCGATAACGAGATAACGGTTACGATAGGAGGGAGGCTAGGCCTCAATACATGTCTACGCATAACGATGTTCTCAGGTAAACCTTTAGCTTTAGCCGTATTTACGAAATCCTCCTCAGCTATCTGAACTATAAGGTTTCTAGCTATATACGCCCAGGCGCCGAAGAGCGAAAATATCCATGTGAATAGCGGTAGAGCCATATGATAAGATACATCTAACACATAACCCAGAGGATCTTTAGGTGGAGGTACACTCACCATACCCCCGAACGGTGTTACCCCGAGATAATATGCGAATACCATTATGAAGAGGATTCCGAAAAACCATGGAGGAATAACCTGTGTAACCACAGCGAAGACAGAGAATACCCTATCGAAAAACCCGCCTGGACGTTTAGCCATATACAACCCTATGAGCAGCCCTATAATCGAGTAGAGTATGGTACCTGTGGTGAATAATAGCACGGTCTGCGGCAGCCTCTCGATTATTATATCGCCTACAGCCTTAGATCCGCTAGCACTCGTTATGAAGAGAGCTCTACCGAGACTCAACGTCAAAGCATCTATAAGGTATCTAAACGTACGTTCTGGGAACGGTCTATCCAGCCCTTTAGCTTCTATAGCAGATTGAAACCTCTCATCTATAATCCTCCTCTGCTCTTCCTCGGTAAGCTGAGACCAGCCTGGAGATCTAGCTAGATTGCTCGCGATCTCGTATCTAAGCTGAGCTTTCAGTATATCATCTATTAATCCTCCGGCGTTAGCTATAATTATGGTTAAATATATAGCTAACACGAGCGTAACGAATAATAGTATCATACGTTTAGCTAGATACCTTAACATCGCTAGCGGTAGTCGCATACCAGTTTAACCATAGCATAGGCTAGTATGTTAACCTATAAACTTTTCTCTACGCTGACTATCGAGTCGGCCATGCTTATAACGAGAAAAATGGGGGATAAGAAAATAGTTGGGGGGAGGTAGACTACCTTCTACGTAGCGATAACGCTACGGCTACTATAGCTACCACTATAGCTACTACCGATAATGCTAGTACGGTGTTAACAGTACTCTGGACGCCTGCTAACGTAGCGGATAGACGGCTTACATCGCTAGATACTGTATTCACATTGCTTTCTATCGTCGAGATTCTAGCCTCTAGATCGGCTCTAGTAGCTCTGACTAGACGTTCAAAGTATGCGATCGGAGGTGTAACGGTGAACGTATAGGAGGATGCTGATGGGAGAGCTGCCTCCTCACCGACGGCTATAAGCTGTAGCGTGTATGTTCCTAGAGCGAGTCTACCGGTCTCTATACCTGTAAGGGTTATATCGAAAGCTCCTCCACCCTTAGGTTTAGCTACTCCTGAAGCGACTAGGTTGCCTAAGCTATCCAGTAGTAGGTATTTCACTATCGCCCTATCGTATGGCTTACCCTCTACTTCGACGGCTAAGTTGAACGTAGCCTCCAACCCTGGGATAACATCCTCCGGAGCTTTAGCTACACGTACACCTGGAACCTTCATGGTGATCATACCATCCCATCTATCAGCTCTGAACGGATAATCTCTGAAGGCTTCGAGAGTCATCTGTAGAGCTACAGTATCAGCTGAACTGAATACATATGGACCGTTACTAACCCAGAAGTGCCCTCTAGCTTCATAGAAGCTTTTAAGAGCACCCCATCTAGCTCTAGCCTCATCCAAAGATACTAATCCCTTAAGCTCGGATGGTATACGATTCTCCCCGATAAGCCTACCTAAGATATCTTCGAGGATCTCTATCGACGGACCCTTAGTTAGATCTAACTGATCTACACCCCATTCATCAGCCATATCGACCGACCATGCGAGCTTCCTCTCGAGGACGGCTTCATTCATCAATACTAGCAGTTCCCACGGCGTATCAATCCATACGCTAGCTATATTAGCGATATAACTATTATCGACATGCCAGTAGTCTATGTAGACTTCAGCCGTATCATCAGCTATAAACCTAACACCTCTAAGCAAGCTCGTAAATAGTACTCTACCTGGAGATGCTGCAACCGGATCGTAGAGGGGGGATTCCTCCAACGTAACTTTGAACGTCTCCGCTATACCGTAGAGTATATCAGCTTTGGTTATAGGCTGACCGTGATGCCATTTACCGAGGGTAAACTTAAAGGTAACCTTACTCGTAGCTTTAACACCCTCACCGACGGGGACAAACTTCTCTGATGGTAGATCATATTTTAAGGCATCCGCTGGAACGTTGAGCTTCCCCTCAGGTCCTGCCGTCGTAACGGTATACTCAGCTCTCACAGGTATGTATACACCTGTATGCGGATGCGGGAATACACCCGGATCAGCTACAAGATAGTATGCGTATACATCGTAGAGCCATGAGAAGCCAGCTATAGGATTGAATCCCTCTATAAACATCGCTCTATTACCAAGCTTAACATCTCCTCCGGTACCTCCAGCTAGCCTAAGGGTGCGTAGGAACCAGAAGCTCTGAGTACCGCCATAGAGGTCCGTCACGAAGCTTCCAAGCCTAGCGTTTAAGGGATATACTTGAAGCTGATCTATAACCCATACGTGAACCCCATCCTCTAAAGCTAATTCGCAAATCCTTCTGATAAGCTCTAATCGCTCCTCCATAGACTTATACTCAGCATTATTAAGTTTATCTATAGCCTCTCTTAGCAGTGGTGGCCCACGATATTCTTCGAAGAGCGGAGCGTTATCCGGCGAATACCAGAACCATGGATCACCATCATCGTATGCGGTTATAGCTGTGAAAGCCCATCCAGCGGTGTACATGTGCCACTCGCCACGTTTAGAAGGTGTGAAAGCACCCCAGAGTAAGAATGCATCTCTACTAGGTTTATATAATCTATTTACGGTGAACCCTAGCTTCTCAAGCTGTGAAGCTACATAGTCTCCTAGATCCTTCCTCTCATCTTCAGGTCTTATCAAGAAGTTTATCGTAATAGGTTTGTCTCCATAGTACCATTTCCCTTCTCTATACTCTGCTCCAGCTTTCGATAAGGCTTCGAATATCTGCACTTTAGCTTTCTCGAAGTCGTAGCTATACCTGGATTCGAGCATCTTAGCGAAATCTACTATCCTAGAATAATCTGGTGATACTGCTCTGAACATAGTCCATCTCGGAACGCCTCTACCATGATATATCTCGCTGACTATATAGCTACGATCGATAAGCCAGTTTAAAGCTTCTCTAACCTCCCTTATGGAGAATGGGTTGAAGCCCTCCGTAGTTTCTAACGGGTTTACAAGCAGCTGAATACCTCCTCCATAGGTACCGACTACGTTCACATACGGGGATTCCTCAGCCTTCCTTATATTCTCTGGAAGGCGTAGATAGTATAGCCATGCATCCATCTCGCCTTTCTCCATCATCGGTACGACCGTGGATTCATCTGTATGCCGGAATATTATGATTCTATCTGGGAACGGGCCGTATGGGACCTGTTCTGCTGAGATAGGTGTAACGCATACTAGGATTGTAGATAGGATGAGGACTGCTAGATACGCTAATAGTAGAGAGGTTTTCCTTAGATTCATGTCTGGCTAGAAGCTATGGTAGGTCTATCTAAAAAATCTTTCTATCGATAAATCCATGGATATATGGTCGGCTGGCTATCTTAAGAGCCGCCTAGATATATACCTACCTCTAGCTTTTATCTCCTCCATACGCTTTCTAACCTCACCATATTT
>JAWCGL010000132.1:0-3988 GCA_038857155.1 Bathyarchaeia archaeon | reverse complement strand
ATAGGAGTGCCACCTGAAAGGGTGGAGAGATTCTATTCAGATCCGTTTAGCGAGTATCCCACCGTCGAGGAGGCGTTAAAGCTATCTAAAGCTTTCCAGATACCGTTACATCCACGTTACACCTACTGTTGGGATAGGATAACGGCATCGGAGCTCTACGCTTTAAAGCTATGGCTCGACGAAGCTGAGATAAGCCGTGACAGAATAGAGGCTACGTATAACCCTCAGTTTAAAGCGATCTTAGAGAAGGTTTGGATACCACACAAGGTTAGAGGGGGGAGGGTAATTATAGAGGGGGTGGATGCAGAGGCGCTCACAGCTACGCTAAAGCTTGGATCGAGTATAGAGATCGATCTACAGGTAAGCGATGGCCTATCGACTCTATCTAGAATCCTAGGTATACCTATACGGAGTAAAGCGTTATCGTTTATAGGTGCTCGTATGGGTCGACCTGAGAAGGCTAAACCTAGAGAGATGAAGCCGCCTGTACATGTATTATTCCCTGTAGGATTATACGGGGGATCTAAGAGGGATCTCATCGAAGCGTCGACTAAGAGGAGTATATCCGTAGAGGTTGCTGATAGGAGGTGTACCGTATGCGGAAGACTATCCTTCAGCTACATCTGTGTGAGCTGTAATGCTCCGACTAAGATGATCTATAGATGCCCGAAATGTGGATGTGAATATCCTGATAAACGGTTATGCGAGACATGCGGCGTACAATCGGTAGGCTGGTCCCTCCAGATAATCCCTCTCAGAGAGCTTCTAGACAGAGCTAAAACTAGGATCGGCTTCACCTCGCTGAATATTCTGAAGGGTGTTAAGAGCCTTATGAACGAGGATCGAATACCTGAAGTTATAGAGAAGGGGGTTCTCAGAGCTAAATACGGTGTAACGGTGTTTAAGGATGGAACTATACGGTTCGATTCTACGAACGCCCCGTTAACACATTTCAAACCGTCTGAGATAAACATGTCTATAGAGGATCTACTGAGGCTTGGATATACCGTCGATATGTATGGGAGACCGCTTACCGATGGAGGTCAGGTATGTGAGCTGAGGGTGCATGATGTTATCATAGGATTCGAATGCGCTCGCTATCTTGAGAGGGTGGCACGTTTCATCGATGAAGAGTTGGAGAAGATATACGGTTTAGAACCGTACTATGAGTTGAGGGATTACAGGGATCTGGTAGGCCATCTGATAGTCGGTTTAGCGCCTCATACATCTGTAGGTGTTTTAGGTAGGATCATAGGATTCACAGAGGCTAACGTATGCTTCGCCCATCCATATTGGCATGCAGCTAAGAGAAGGGATTGCGATGGGGATGAAGACTCTATCATGCTATTGCTAGATTGCCTACTCAACTTCTCTAAGCGATACCTACCATCCAAGATGGGGGGGCTTATGGATGCACCGTTATTCCTAACCTATAGGATAGATCCTAGCGAGGTAGATTCAGCAGTCCATAACCTAGATATCACGGATAGATACCCACTCGAATTTTATCAGTTATCGTCGAAGATGGCTGATCCTAAGGAGGCGCTAACATATTTAGAGGTTGTCTCCCACAGGTTAAACTCTAAGATGCAATTTGAAGGCTTCAAGTATACGCATGAAACATCCCATATAGCTTATGGACCGAGATCATCCAGGTATAAGCGTCTTAGGACGATGTACGATAAGATTAAGGCACAGTTGGAGATGGCTGAGAAGATCGAAGCTGTCGAAGCTAAGGTCGTAGCTGAGAAGATGCTGGAGACGCATCTAGTTAGAGATTTAGCCGGTAATATGAAGGCGTTTGTATCCCAACAATTCAGGTGTAAGAGGTGTAATTCTAAGTATAGGCGGATACCTCTGAAGGGTGTCTGCCTTAAATGCGGCGGCCAGCTTTCACTGACGGTTCACCCAAGCTCTGTAGAGAAGTACCTTAAACTAGCGGAAGATGTATCGAAGAGGTATCCTGTAGACCCGTACTTAAGGGAGAGGGTTGAGCTTCTGAGAGGGGAGATATCCTCCCTACTTCATGAAGCTAAGGTGAACGGTACTAGAAGTGGAGCGAAGCTATCTGACTTCATGTAAGCCGTATGAAAGAGTTTATCTACCACCGTCGATTCGATCTTATAATGCTAAGAGGGGATTGAACGATTCTCAAAAGATATTCAGATACTATGAGCGGTACAAGGATATTATACCTAGATACGACGAATTCCTATCGTACCTTCTCAAACCGCTACCTTACTCTATAAGGGTTAATACGCTTAAGATATCCCCTGGGGAGCTTATCCGGAGGATGGAGGCTAAAAGATTCGTTCTAAAGCAGTCTAAGCTTCATCCATGGTTCTTCGAAGTAGAGTATACGGAGGAGAGGGGGCTTGGATCCACCCTGGAACATACGCTCGGCTACTACTATGTACAGGAGATCGTATCCGGTATACCGCCTATAGTGTTGGATCCTAAACCGTGGGAGGTTATACTAGATATGGCTGCAGCGCCGGGGAGCAAGACTACGCAGATAGCACAGATTATGGGGTGCAAGGGTACGATAGTAGCTAACGATATAAACCGTGAAAGGGTTAAAGCGTTGAAATCTAACCTCGATAGGCTCGGCATAACTAACACCGTGATAACCGTATGCGATGCTAGGAGATTCCGTTCAAGCATACTATTCGATAGGATACTCCTAGATGCTCCCTGTAGCTCTGAAGCTACGATCAGGAAGGATCCATCCCTAAAGTTAGACTTCTCGTATAGATCTACGAGGTGGTTCTCCAGGTTGCAGAAGGGTATGGTGGAGAGAGCCTACCATCTACTTAGAGATGATGGTATACTCGTCTACTCTGTATGCACGTTCGCTCCAGAAGAATGCGAAGAGGTTGTAGAGCATGCTTTGAATATCGGCTTCGAGATAGAGGAGGTCGATATACCTTTAAAGCATATGGAAGGTATCGTCGAATGGGTAGATGAGAGGGGGAGGAGATACCGATTCAACCCGGATGTTAGTAAATCTATACGTATATACCCACATTTCGAAGATACGGGAGGGATGTTTATTGCCAAGCTTAGAAAGGTATAGGGTATGTAGCGACGATGAAGTTAAACGTATACTGAGCTTTCTTGAGGAAAAGTATGGCTTCCCCAGGCATATCTTCGACGGATACACATTCCTCGTGAGGGGAGGGAACAGCATATGGGTGTTCAGCGGTCATCCATCTATGTTGGAGATGACACCAAGCGTCAACGCCGCTGGTATCAGAGCTTTACATCTATCTATTAAGAAAACTTTGAAGCCTACGACGATCTTCCTACAAGTATTCGGTAGATATGCTACGAAGAATATCGTAGAGCTACGAAGCGAGGAGGAGGCGGTAACCTTCATGAGCGGGGGGAGTATTGCTAGAGAGTATAACGTCGAGGAGGGGTTCGTAATAGTTAAACTCGGTGATGATATATTAGGCTGCGGATTCTATTCGAACGGGGTGTTAAAGTCGAAGATACCGAAAACTTCGAGGGTTAAGTCTGAATGGTTTAAGGGGTAACATATTAATATATCTCGGCGCGGTCTAACATAATCTTTAGATGCGGTATGCCTACATATGTTAGACGCGTAGGCCCGGGTTCAAGACTTGTAGGCCGTAAGGTTGCTATCATAGCAGCGAACGAATTCGAAGATGTAGAATTGCTATACCCATTCCTAAGACTCAGTGAGGAGGGGGCAGAGGTGGTTATAGTACCTGTGAGGAGGGGGCTTCACCCTAGACCGTCGGTAAGGGATAAACCAGTAACCGGACGCTACGGTACACCTATACCCCTAGAGGTTTTCGGTGAAGGTGTTAGGTATACTATACGAGAGTTAAACGTTATCAAACCTGAGGATTTCGATGCATTCATAATACCGGGGGGATTCTCACCCGATAGCTTAAGGATAACGCCTGAAGTTTTAGAGCTTACTAGACGAGCTTATGGTTTAGGTAAGATTATAGCGGCT
>JAWCGL010000131.1:0-4011 GCA_038857155.1 Bathyarchaeia archaeon | reverse complement strand
AGTTTTCGAGGTCGCAGCTCATCCCGAGCCTCCTAACAACCCATATAAGCTGCTTCTCCACATCATCTAGATACTCTCTACAAATCCTCTCAAACTCCTCCCTACCAACCTCCCAATACCTTATACCGTAAGTCCTCTCTACTTGAACCTCGACGGGTAGGCCGTTACGATCCACACCGAACGGGAATAGAACCTCGTAACCTTTCATCCTGAAATACCTAGCAACCATATCTATCTGTGCATAGTGTGCGGCACCGCCTACATGCCATCTAGCCGAAGCATACGGTGGAGGCGTATCTATAGCTATAGCTGGTCTATCGGTATCCGGGTCGAACTTGTATAGCCCCTCCTTCAGCCATACATCTATAAGCTTCAGCTCTAGCTCAGCCTTCCATCGGCTCTCAGTTATCCTAGGTTTAAACGCTCCCTCCTCCATCTCTAAGCTACCCCATCCCCTCTACGTATCTGAAGCTATACGGCTAGGATAAATACCTACCCTAGATCGACTTTAAACTTTAACTCAGCTCTCCGCATTATTAATAGCTGTAGAGGATAGTCTTAGGGGTAGGTTTCAGGTGGCTTATAGGTATGCCTAAGATAAGGCTCGCAGCTACAGCGGATGTACATGCACCTAGATACCTGAAGCTGTTCGAATCGAGCTTATCGAAGCTAGATCTAAGCGGTATAGATCTATTCCTACTCGCAGGCGATACGGTTCTACATAACGATCGTAGACTGGTGGGGGATGTCGTCGATACCATCTCGAAATCCTATGACGGACCTGTATACGCATGCTTCGGGAACGAAGAATATCATGGATACGAGGATGAGTATCGAAGGTTCGATAGGATCGTATGGCTCGACGATGAGCCCTCCACGATAGAATCTGGTGGATTCAAGATAGGGATCGTAGGATCTAGAGGTGCTCTAGATTCTCCTACAAACTGGCAGAGGAGGTTTAAACCAGATCTAGAAGCGGTGTATGCTGATAAACCCTCTAAGATAGCTAAGCTTGTATCATCGCTCAACACGGATCTAAAGATAGCTTTAACACACTACTCCCCTACCTATAAGACTCTGAAGGGTGAGAATCCAGGTGTATGGGTATACCTAGGATCTAAGGCTATGGAGCCTGTAGTAGCATATGTAGATGTATGGATACATGGGCATGCGCATCGAGGCGTCGTAGAATCGGCGGATATAGGAGGGGTGCCTGTATACAACGTAAGCCTACCAGCTAGGGGGAGGGTAATGCTGATAGAAGTCGAGGCTAGAAGAAAAACTAGGGGTTTAGACCTATTCTTCGCTAGATGATCCTAGAACTTCGTATAGTTCCATGAGACCCTATCCCCCTCGCTTATAGGTTTAAGGTTTGCAGCTACCTCACCCATAACGTATCCCTCGCCTTCGATGTATACGTAGTATATCCAGTACTTGTTTGCCGTTGGATCGTTAGCTACACCATCTATAGAATCTACGAATATACCGAATGGGTACTCGATATACCTAATATACGCTACGGATAGTAGAGCTTGAAAAACAGTACTCCTATCCCTAGGTATCGGTATATCCTCGTAAACTCTAACCGTACCATTACCGTAATCTATGACGACATCTACGAAATTAACCTTAGATAACCTAGCTGTATAGGATCCTATATCGCTTCTAAGCATCTCATTCTCCATACTGAGGGATCTTATATCGCTTCTAAGCCTCTCATTCTCCATATAGAGCCAGCTAGCGGCTATAGATGATAGGAGAGCCCATACGAGTAGAGCTACTATCGCATAGCTTCTTACGCTAGACATTTATATTCACCATATATGGATATATATCCATATATGGTGAATATAAAGCTTACTCCACCCCGATCCTCTCCAAGTACGAAACTATAGGATGAGCAAGCATACTCAACGCCAAACCTGTAGATATCTCGTGTATAGGACCCATAGGGTATGGTGTAGGTAGGAATAATCCTAGTATAGCTACGATGAAAGCTCTCTCCAGGCTTCCGTAGAAAGGTATAGCGAGTATTATGGATGTGAGTATATCGTAGATTAGGGTTAGGGTGAATCCTGCTAGGAATAGATCTATCCTAGGCTTCCTATTAACATCCTTCAGGATCAAACCAGCTAGAAACCCTGTAAAACCCATGCATGGAGCCGTAGCCGCAGTCCAATAGCCTAAACCGAAGAATACGGTATCGGATATAAGCATAGATAGAAACCCTACTAGGAAGCCGATCCTACCGCCTAAAAGCACCCCGCTCATTATAGCTATGAAAGCAACCAGCTTAACGTTAGGGAAAGCTGCTAAAGCTATACGGCTAGCTACTGATAGCGATGTCAGCGATACTATTAATGCTAGCTTTAAACTCCTCCTCATCTACCATATATGGATAATGTTCCAGGTATATAGCCTTTACCTTCTGATATAGCCTCCTCTTATACGGGTGTTTAAGTTGGTGGGGGTCTAAACATGAAAGCTGATCTTCTGATAAGTTCTCGTATCGGCAGTCTTTGTGGGCATTTCTTCTCGCATTCACCGCATCTAGCGCATCTATCCGCTCTCCTATCCTCCGGGACCTCCCTGTGATACTCCTCTACGATCTTTCTCTCCTCCCCGGTTTCAGCCATCAGCAATCTATTCATGTATCTGAGGATAGCCGGTATCTCTACCCCTCTAGGGCATGGTATACAGTAGCGGCAGCCTGTACAGCCTATGAAGCCGTACTTAAGATGCATACCTCTAACCTTCTCGATTATGCGTAGATCATCTTCGCTGAGGATTCCAGGTTCGGCTATGCTAGCCGTCGCTACATTCTCTACAACCTGCTCGAAGGTGCTCATACCGCTTAAAACTACAGATACCTCTGGATGGCTCCAAACCCATAGTAGAGCCCACTGTGCAGAAGTCCTCTTAACGCCTGTCTCATCGAATACAGCTTTAACCTCTGGTGGGGGTGGTAATGCTAGTAGGCCTCCCCTTATAGGCTCCATAACGACTACCGCTAGGCCTCTAGATGCGGCGTATCTGAGACCTTTAGTCCCAGGAGACCTTCTGCTACTCTCTACATCTAGATAGTTGTATTGTATCTGGCAGAAAGTCCATCCGCTATATCCGTCCACTACCTCTTTGAACACCTCGAATTCATCGTGGAAGCTGAACCCAAGATATCCTATCCTACCCTCATCGATCTTCCTCTCAGCCCAATCTAATACGTCGAGATCGAGTATCCTACGCCATCTATCCCTATCGACTCCATGCATAAGGTATAGATCTATACGATCGACTTGAAGTCTTCTCATCTGCTCCTCGAATATCTTATCGAGCTCATCCCTAGATCTAACCATACCGATAGGCATCTTAGTAGCTACCTTAACCTTACCGCGGTATCCTTCGCTCAGGATCTTACCTATCAGAATCTCACTATTCCCTCCATGATACATGTAAGCCGTATCTATATAGTTCACGCCATGATCGATAGCATACTTTATCATCCTCATAGCTTCAGGCTCATCTATCTGCCTCATATCACCCCCGACTACTGGAAGCCTCATAGCTCCGAATCCTAGGATCGAAGCCATCCAATCAGATCTACCAAACCTTCTATACTTCAAGCCTCCCACCTACCTAGCCTATATGTAATCCTAGTAGTGTGTAGAGCTAGCATTATAAACGTATTGTGTTTAACTAGCTTACGATATGCTACCAGCTTCGAACCCTGCTAAGAGGATACTCCTATACATCGCGGCTGCCTATCTAGGAGCATTCATAACAGACTTAACGTATGTGTCGTATCTATCATCAGGTTCAACACCCCCTATAATCCCGCAGTTTACCATGCTTATATGGGGTCTAGCTAGGATGTATACACCTACCGTATCTGTATACCTATGTGTTAGGCTTGAAGGTAGGGGGTTCCAGGATTTCGTGAGGAGATCGCTGGGATCGATGTGTAGACGTACCATCCTATGGTATCTACTATCGCCTCTCATAGTCTACGCTGCT
>JAWCGL010000130.1:0-4079 GCA_038857155.1 Bathyarchaeia archaeon | reverse complement strand
TACTCATCGTCAATGAGATCCAACTCCGGTATCGATATCCTACCTAAAGCAGTAACTTTCCTAACAGGGCCTAGAAGGAATGTTAGCAGCGAGACCTCGTATACGCCTAGATCGAATAAAGGCCCTCCCCCGTCTTTAGAGAAGAATGTGCGTTCACCCCAGCTGGGTGGATGACGGCCGAAACCTGCCCTGAACCAGTATGGGAAGCCTATATCATTAAGTAGATTCGAAGCTTCCAAGTATATAGGATTCAACTGTACGCTAGGCTCGACTAAAACTTTAACTTTAGCCTTCTCGACGGCTTCGGTGGCCTCCCTAAGTTTATCTAGGCTCGTAGCTAAAGGCTTCTGTACAAGTATATGCTTACCCATCCTAGCTGCTTCGATAACATGGTCAGCATGTACATCCATACCTGTCAGGATGAATACAGCATCTAAATCGGCTTTCTCTAGCATATCTATGAGATTCGTATAGTATGATCTAGCACCCCAAGCTTCAGCCGTCCTCCGAGCTCTCTCCTCACGTACATCGCATACAGCTTCCAGTATACCGTACTTCTTCACAGCAGGTATATACTTGTTATGCGCGACTACACCGCATCCAACTATACCGCATCTTATATCGAACATAGAGGCACCCACCAAGTAAACCTATAGCCTACCCGTAGTAAAGATAATGGTCAGATAGGGTAAAAGTCTATCCCTTATAGAGAGTGCTGGAAGAATGCTTACGAGCGGCTCAGCCTAATGCCTTAAGGGCATGGGATACCCTATAACTCTGAATCATCAGAGCCGCTCAAAGATTGATTATTGTATTGCATAGTTTTAAACGTTACTTAGCCTTAGCTTTCCTAAGATATTCTGAAGCCGATAATGCCGCTACAGCTGCTTGACCTATTGCTACGGCAACCTGGAAGCCAATACCTACGCAATCTCCGGCTGCGTATACGCCTTCGATATTGGTAGCCTGTTTTGAATCTACTTTTATGAAACCTTCAGAGGTCAATTCGATAGATGTTGATCCTAGGAGTTTGGATGGGGGTAAGATGCCTAGAGCTAAGAATACAGCGGATACAGGGAGCTCGAGATCGCGATCCATATACGTAAACTTTATCGATTCAACCCTCTCCTGGCCGATTATACCTTTAATCTCGACCCCCTCGTATACCTCGACGTTGTCCTGAAAGCTAGCTTCCATCAATTCACGGCTAGGCTTAGATGCTAAGATATAGACCTTATTAGCAAACCTGGAGAGGAGTATAGCATCCTCTAAAGCCTCCATACCGGAGCCTATTACAGCTACATCCATACCGCGGTATAACGGCCCATCGCATACAGCGCAGTAGGATACACCTTTACCTAGTAGCCGTTCTTCGCCCTCTATACTATAGCTTCTTCTAGGAGCGCCTACAGCTAGTATAACCGTACGACCCTGATACAGACTACCTTTACGGGTAGCTAAAAGTTTAGGCGATGTATCTAGCTGTAGAGCGGTTACCTCTTCGTATTCCCTGATATCCGCTCCAAACCTCCGTGCATGATCGATGAATCTATCGGCTAAAACCGAGCCTTCCACGCCATCGGGGAATCCAGGATAATTTTCTATCAGCCTAGCGGATCTAAGCCTCCCACCGGCTCTACCAGCGTCTAGTATTAAGGTCTTAAATCCGAGTCTAGAAAGGTATATACCGGCTGTAAGTCCAGCTGGGCCAGCACCCACTACTACCGAATCCCATACCTCAAGCATACATATCACCTACGTAGCCTGACTTAGTTATCCATCTCCATATTCAAAGGCATCTCTGGATATAATATAGTTTATCTTCTTGAATAGCATCTACGATATCTAACGATCGCCATCCCACCACCTATAGGTGTACATCTATGAGGGATACAGTTAAACTAGATGAGTACGATATTAAGATCCTCAGAGAGTTGCAGAAGGATGCTAGGATATCCTATAGGGAGCTAGCTAAGAAGGTTGGGCTGTCGACTACAGCAGTCATATCTAGGGTTAAAGCTTTGGAGGAGAGCGGCGTTGTAGAAGGTTATACGGCGGTAGTGAACCCTGAGCTCGTAGGCTACGATATAACAGCGATAATAGAGGTCGTAGTATCTAGAGGGTATCTCATAGAGGTTGAGAGGGAAATAGCGTCAGACCCATCTGTTATCTGCGTCTACGATATAACCGGTGAGACAGACGCGATCATAGTAGCTAGATTCAGGAATAGACGGGAGCTTAGCGCCTTCGTAAAGAAGATACTAGCTATGCCGCATGTAGATAGGACTATAACCCATATATGCCTAACAAGGGTTAAGGAGGATCTTAGAGTGTCGTTGTAGAGGCGTCTGGGATAACATGTATCTACTCGTAAAATACGCTATACAGATCTACCAGTCGTGTATCACCCGTTAAAGATTTGTCATTACTGTAGTGTTAAATTGTTATAAAGCTGATCTTCAACCCGCTAATACCGCTTGAGCGGATGATGAGGGCATGGTATCTCGCTCTACTTCCTCGTAAATTAGCAGTTATACTATTCAGTAACCTTCTACCGCTATACGTAGCATATACTCTAGGTAAAAGCGCGGTGGATATAGGTGTGATTACGGCATCCATAGGTTTAGCGTATATTCCTGGCTCCTTCATCTGGGGCTATCTAGCCGATAAGACTAGGAAGTGTAGGTTTATAGCGGTATCATCGATCATCCTATACTCTGCACTCCTAATACTTTTCACCGGAGCTAGAGGTTTATTCGATCTAGTAGCCCTATGCCTACTTATCGGGTTCTTCGGATCGGCTATACCTCCGGTTGAGGATATACTGATAGCAGAAGGAAGCAGTAGAGATGAATGGAGCGAAGAAGCTAGATCGTACGGCATCATGTCAGAGATCGGAGATCTAGCAGGGTTAGCTACCGGGGCTCTACTATTAACATTCTACAAGCATACACCGCTCATACATCTATGCGGAGCCTTAGCGTTATCATCAGCTGTAATATCGCTACTACTCGTAGAAGATCCTATATTCATGGTGGAGAGGAAGATCGTACGCCTCGAACGATGTATAGGCAACGTAGAGAGGCTATCGATGATACTAGCATCTCAAGATCTATATGGGGAGCGTATAGCGGGGATAGCCTACTCGAGGATTAGGGTCGATCCATCTAGAAGCGTATTATTCTTCGGTGTAGGCGTACTAGCCTTCACTATGGCTACCGATACGATATTCACGTTCATCACGGTATACCTATGTGGAGTGTTAGGCGTACCGCAGAGTATAGCATTCACGATACTACTATTAAACGAGATCGGATCCATAGCAGGGTACATACTGTTTAAGGAGGTATACGAAGCCTATGGAAGCTATAGAAGCCTCAAACTATCGGCTTTCATCAGAGCTATCCTCGTACTTACGCTCATACCATGCGGCTACCTACCATACACAGCGGCGGTGATCATAGATACGATGATATTGACGGCGGTAGGCATATTCTACACGCTATTCGCTCTATCTAGTAGAATCGTGAGGATGGAGATAATACCTGAAGGATGGATAGGGCTATACGCATGCCTAACTAGGATCGGAAGCATAGCTGGTATGGCTATAGGTGGATACATCGTAACGCAATACGGTTTCGACCATCTATTCACGATAGCGGGGATACTCTTCCTAAGCTCATGCATACTATTTCACCTCGCTTAGATCGACAAACGTACCATACGATACATCCACCGTAAACCGTAGGCATTAAGGCTACACATATAAGATACTATACCCGCTACAGAAGTAGCTTATAACCGAAGCTGGGTAGCTAGAGGGGCGCCGTCTATACGGCTAGAGTAAAGGGGTTAGAATTCAGTATAAGGGGGTTTTCAGGTAAACTTGCTCATAGTAGGGTATATGGTCATATTGAAGCTTAACCCTACAAGCATATTTCTAGCTATGGGTGTAACGAATATAGCTTTTAGGCTTAATACATAGGCTCCCACTCTCAGTCGAACCTAAGAAAGCTATAGCTACAGCAGCTTTATCTGAAAGATGGGAGCCGCAGTATGTATACCTATCCGGTTTGATA
>JAWCGL010000129.1:0-4083 GCA_038857155.1 Bathyarchaeia archaeon | reverse complement strand
TAGCATCCTCGATTCTTTTGAATGATTTAAATCTAAGCCTTCCAGGTACCTCATACTTCCACATAAGTCTCCTCATATAAGCTTTAGACATCTCTACCTCAGCTACGGCTCTATGCGCACCTATGCATCCTATACCTCTCCGTTCAACCTCATCAGCTACCCCATGGAATAAAGGCTCTTCAGGACCTATAAATACAAAATCTACGTTCAATTCTTCAGCGTAGTCTGCCACCTGGATGGGATCTATCGGTGATCCTCTACGATACCCTCCACAGCTCTGCTCGCATACCTTAGCTATCCCCGGATTAATGAGATGCATTAAAGCGTAGATCTTAGGCTCCTTCACGCTTCTAGCTAGAGCCTCCGCTATCGCATGCTCCCTAGATCCATCACCTACAAGTAAAACCTTCATCTAGCCACCCCCGATATCGGGATATACCCCTGTGAAGCATCCTAGGCATAACGAACCTCTAGGTAAACCTATAGCTTCGATAAGCCTATCTACAGGTAGATAGCTGAAGCTATCCGCACCTATAACTTCGGCTATCTCCTCAGATGTTAGCGCTCTACCTATAAGCTCATCTTCAGGTGGAACAACCGTACCATACGGGCATCTAGCCTTTATAGCTGGGCTACCTATCCTTACATGAACACCCTTCGCCCCCCTCTTCCTAAGCAGGTATACGGTATTCCTTAGAGTCGTACCTCTAACCACGCTATCATCTATCAAAACGACTCTCCCCCCTCTGATAGCAGCTCTAATCGGATTCAGTTTAAGCTGAACGCCCATCAATCTCTCTATCTCCGTAGGCTTTATCGCCGTCCTCATGCTTCTACCAGTTCTATAAAACCCCATCTCCACAGGTATACCTGCGGCTTGGGAGTAAGCCATAGCGAACGGTATCGCTGTCTCAGGTACCCCTATAACTATGTCGGCTTCTACAGAGTCTATCTCAGATAGAATACGTCCTATCCTCCTCCTCACATCGTATACATGTATACCGTTGATTATAGAGTCTGGTCTAGCGTAGTATACGTATTCGAATGAACAATACGCCTTCCTCCCATGATTCGCAACCTCCCTCCTCACATCAAACCTCTCGATAGCGAATACTTCTCCAGGCTCTATATCCCTAGATAGATCTGCTCCAACCACATCTAAAGCAGAAGATTCAGAAGCTAGTACAGCTAAATCGAAGCCAAGCCCCCCTACACATAGGGGCTTAACACCAAAGGGGTCTCTAGCTGCTAACATTCTCCCGTCGCTAGTAATGCATACGAAGCTATATCCTCCTTTGAACCTCTCTAAGACGCTCAACCCGGCCTGCTCTATATCGCTCTTACTTAGCTCATCCAGTAAGAATCTAGCTAATCCATGGAAATCTGCGTCGATCAGACCTCCAGAAGCATATAAGATGAGCTTTAATCCATTCTTAGATGCTATAATAGGCTGTCCAAGCCCTTTGCTAGTAGATACACATCCGCATCCTACACATCCTTTAAGCTTACTGATAATAGATTCCGTGAATCCATCCTCGACTAAGCCTTTACATGTTTTCGTGTAGAGATTTCCATCCATCCAGGTCGTTATAGAGCTGTACTCCTGCCCTCTATGTTGAAGCCCCATCAAACCATAATACACGAATCTAGATACAGACCATAACTCGTCGAACGCGTATAAACCTAGGATTCCACTCACTTTTTAATCCACCTCCCACTCAGAAGTTTAGGATCAACTCTCACCGGATAGACGCCTGTTAAGCAGGCTAAACAGAGCTCAGATTCATCCATACCTATAGATTCCATCAACCCATCCACAGTCATATAGGTTAAACTATCGGCGCCTATACTCCTCCTAATATCATCTAATCTTTTATCGTAAGCTATAAGCTCATCATAAGTCGGAAAATCTACACCCATATAGCATGGCGAGATTATAGGCGGGCACGTAACCGCTAGATGTACCTCGCTAACACCAGCTTTACGGATCATGTAGATTAACGTCCTCGAAGTCGTCCCCCTCACTATACTATCGTCGATCACTACGACACGCTTCCCCCTTAAAACCTCCTTTATAGGATTAAACTTCACAGCTACATGCTCACCCCTCTCTTCAGGCATTATGAAAGTCCTCCATACATATCTATTAACACCGAACCCCTCCGCTAGAGGGATCCCACTCTTCTTTGCGAAGCCTAACGCAGCTATCCTACTAGTCTCAGGTACTGGTACAACTATATCTGCATCTGCACTACATAATTCTGCGAGCTTCTCTCCAAGCTTATACCTCGCATCGTATACGCTTACACCCTCTATCGTAGAATCTGGACGCGAGAAGTATACCCACTCGAACATACAGTGTGCATGCCTATCACGTTTCACGCAATACACCTCTATAGGCTCATCATCCACCAGGATCACTGTACCTGGAGGTACATCCTTCATAAATCTAGCTTCGATGATATCGAGAGCCGAGCTTTCAGATGAAAAAATATAGTTTGAATCCCCTCTAACACCCATACATAAAGGTCTAACTCCATACGGATCTCTGAAAGCTATGAGTAGTCCATCCTCTGTTAGAAGCATAGCCGAGTATGATCCGATAAGTTTTCGCATAGAACTTTCGACGGCGTCTACTAGATCCTTCCCCATTCTAAGATATCTCGATATAAGGTAGCCTATAACCTCTAGATCCGATGTCGTAGAGAAGTGGTATCCTTCGCTTTCAAGTCTCCTTCTGAGCTGTTCATAGTTAGCGATAGTCCCGTTGAAGCATATCGAGAATTTTGGTTTACCATTAAACTCCATAGGCTGGCTATTCTCCAACCTATTTGCACCATGTGTAGAATACCTTACGTGGCCTAATCCACGTATACCATCGAGAAGGTTTAACCTTCTCAGATCGAATACCTCTGTAACTAAGCCTAACCCTTTATGAGTATGTATACCATCACGATTAACTACGCTGATCCCCGCAGATTCCTGTCCTCTATGTTGAAGAGCTAGTAATCCGTGGAATATCAGCTCAACTATACTGAAGCTAGGTGGAGCGTTAGAGGTAGCTCCAAATACCCCACAGCATTCTCTAGACCTCAACTCCCCTCCTCCAAGCTTACATTCCATTCACCGTGAACCCTACTGATTAGCGTTTTACACATGTATATGGAAAAACCTCGATGGAAATATCTATATAAACTTTTCATATAGCAAAGGCTTACCCAACAATTTTTACATATATATGTCAATTGAAGACCGCCATCTATCCTGGACCCTATAGTATGGCTACCCTACATAACGATGCATAGATATCTCAAATTCGTATACCATGTAGAGGTTAGCAGCTTAAAACTTTATAACGTATATAGGTAGAAATACATGTTATGCCTCTTATAAAGCGTATAGATTTCTACTTCGATCGCTTCGGATCCGAGAATACGTCATACGTGATCGAAGCTGTTAAGGATAGGATGAGAGAGTTGGGGTTGAAGCAGGTTGTTGTAGCGAGTACTAGCGGAGCTACGGGTTTAAAATTCGTGGAATCCCTTAAAGGCTTAGCTGATGTTATAGTAGTATCCTATAGAAGTATGGATAAAATTTTTGCGGAGAAGATAAGGGGATTGGGCGGCTCTATTGTGGAGAACTGTACTACACCGCTAAGTAATCCTAGGTTTAGACAGGCTAGGGATACGCTATACCTTATGGGTCAAGGGTTTAAGGTAGCCGTCGAAGTCGTACTGATAGCTACGGATCTAGGGTTATTAGAGATAGGTACAGATGTAGTTGGGGTTGGAGGTACCGAGAAGGGTTCAGATACTGCTATAGTGATGAGAGCAGCTCCATCTAATAGCTTAGTGAGGGGGCCTGGGGAGAAAAGACCTGTTATTAGGGAGATAATAGCTATGCCTAGGGTTAAGATGTGGTGGTTCTAGATGCTTTTAATCCGATCCTACTATAGCTTCTGATAACTTCTACTGGCTTCCTAAAGGTTAGGGATATACCGGTCGTACAGGTAAGCCAGCATCCGCTGCAATTCTCTATCGTATACTTTATCTCATTTCGTTTCGTATCGATTATCGTTTCTAG
>JAWCGL010000128.1:0-4106 GCA_038857155.1 Bathyarchaeia archaeon | reverse complement strand
AATGCGGTGTAACTACATGCTTAGCTTTCGCAGCTAAGCTTGCTAGTGGTGAGGCTGCACCGGATCTATGCCCATTCCTCACACATCAAACTAAAGTTAAGATCTCCATGCTGACGATGCCTCCTGTAAAACCTGTATCCATAGCTTCATCTACGATTACGATAGAGGTTGGGGGGGAGGAGGGGCTATTCAGACACGATGGAGGGTTTAGGAAGGAGGCTAGGTTAGCGTACGCTATAAACCTATCATCTAACATAGATGAAGCGGTAGGTATCGTCTCATCTATAGATTCGATCATAGTAGAGCGTATGGGTTCGAAGCTATCCGTAGACTTCTACCTCGTAGATATGAGGGGTATAGATTTAGATTTTATAGAGGATAATTTAAGAGCCCTTCGTACATATACATGTAAACCTCTAATATTGAGAGCTGATAATCTAGATGTATACCTCTCGGCTCTAAGTTTCCTAAGAGGTGAGAAGCCTGCTATCGTAGTAGATCCTTCGACGATAGCTTTGGAGAAGCTTACGAGCATACAACCTATAGAGGGTTATCCCATCGTAGTCTTAGTAGAGGATACTGCTCTACTAAGTGAGGTTATAGCTAAGATGGAAGCTATGGGTATGGATATGATCATCCTAGGTATACGCTACTATGATCTCAGTAAGCTTATGAGATATACTTCGAGTATGAGGATTAAGGCTATAGAAGGTGACAGAAGGTTTGGATACCCTATACTAGTCGATCTAGAGAGGATCGAGGATCGCTATGAAGGTTTAGCTATCGCAACGGTATCGCTTCTCAGGTATTCATCGATAGTAGTCCTACCTAGATCGATATGTAGAGAGTGTATCGAAGGCCTGCTAGTCTTTAAGCAATCTATATATACGGATCCTAGGAAGCCTAGGATCGTATATCCAGGGATATATAGCGTCGGATCGGTTTCACGCTCCTCACCTACGATTGTGACATCCAATTACGCCTTAACCTTCGATATAGTTAGGAGGATTCTCGAATCGACCGGTATAGGATGCTGGATTCTCGCGATCGATACCGGCGGGCTATCCGTAGCTTCAGCTATAGGCGGTGGTAGGTTTACAGCTAGACAGGTTGTCGAAGCTATCCAAGCCTGCAGGGATAGGATCGATATATATAGGACGCCTATAGTTATCCCAGGTTTAGCTTCGAGTATAAAGCCTGAGATAGAAGCTTTAGGTTTCGATGTCTTAGTTGGACCTGTTAAGGCTAGGGATCTCCCAGCGTTCATCAGATCCCTAGAGTATGGATAGCCTTCTAGCTATAGATTTAACCGCTAAAAGTGATAGGCTATCGTCTGGTAGCTTAAGTATAGATATACCCTTCATATTGTATAGCGATACATTCTCGTCGTAGGGTATATATCCTCCATACTCTAAGCCTATGCTATCCGCATACTCTCTGAGCATATGTTCATCCTTCTTATCGAATAGATTCCCTATAAGCACCATACGTTTAACGTCTACATGAACATCCTCCGCTACTTCTTTTATCCTAGCGGCAGTCTTCAACCCCATACGTGATCTATCGGTAACTATGAACATCACATCTACGTCGCTGTCAACCCTCCTACTTATATGCTCCAACCCCGCCTCCATATCCATTATCGTGACATCGTAGTTGTTTATGAGGCTGGTCAGTATTAAAGTAAGCATATAGTTGACGCTACAGTAGCATCCTTCACCTTCACCTCTACCCATAGCTAGTAGATCGAATCTAGGATTCTCCACCAGTATTTCGTATATCCATCCTTCGAGCATATCCCTCTTACTAGCATCGTAGCTTACCCTGCCCATCTGTATATCGTCTTTGAGTTTAGCAGCTATATTCGCTACGGTAGCTTTAACCTCGACTCCTAGTGCTTCAGGTAAGTTGGTTGCTGGATCTCCATCCACCATGAGTATCGTCTTATCAGTTTCATCTAGGTATGTCCTTAGGAGTAGGGTGGATAGCAGCGTCTTACCTACACCACCCTTACCCGATACAGATATAACGAACCCTCTACGCTTCACATCCACATCCTCCAAACCCTGTCATACGATATCGACGGTAAACTACACTATTAACATTACGTAACGAACCCTTAACTCATACGATGGCGCCAAACGTTACCCAGATGGAAAAGTTATGTCTAGGAGGGAATTCAACCTTAGGGTTAAGAAGCTTGTATCAGATATAGTTCAAGCTGAGGGGCTTGAGATATCCTTCGGAAGGATACTCGAAGAGTGGGAGGAATCTATCGGACCTACACCTTTCCCATCGATAACCGATCTCAGACGCTGGGATCAGATACTCTTAGAGAAGTATAAGCCTTTCTACATGCCATTCTGCGATCTATGCTGCCTATGTACGATGGGTAAATGCGATCTAACTGCGGGTAAGAGGGGTGCATGCGGTATAGATATGCCTGCACAACAATCTCGTATAGTCCTTCTAGCAACTTGTATAGGTGCTGCAACCCATACAAGTCATGCTAGACATCTACTCGAATACCTTATATCAAGGTATGGTAGGGATCACCCTATAGACCTGGGCGGTAACATATACGTGGAGGCACCTATAGCAAGGCTTGTATGCGGTATAAAGCCTAGAACCATAGGCGATCTCGAGGATGCTCTAAGCTACGTAGAGGAGCAGATAGTCTCCCTACTAGCTGCTACTCATACAGGTCAGGAGGATAGCTGGATCGATTTCGAATCTAAAGTGTTCCACGTCGGTATGCTGGATCACGTAGCTATGGAGGTAGCCGATATAGCTCAGATAGTAGCTCTAGGATATCCGAGGGGCGATCCTGAAGCTCCGCTTACAGAGATAGGTTTAGCAGCTGTAGATCAGAGTAAGCCAGTTATACTAGTAGTAGGTCATAACGTCCCATCAGCTGCTTCGATAGTGGATTATCTAGCCGGGAATAAGATGTATGGAGCCGTAGAGGTTGCAGGTATATGCTGCACAGCGCATGATGTAGCTAGGTATAATCCTACGGCTAAGATCGTAGGCCCCCTTTCATGGCAGCTTAGATTCGTTAGAAGCGGCCTACCGGACGTCGTAGTCGTCGATGAGCAGTGTATAAGAGCCGATATACTGTCGGAGGCCGCTAGGGTGAAAGCACCCGTTATAGCGACTTCTATGGAGAAGTGTATGGGTCTACCCGATGCTACTGGTGAACCTATAGATTCTATAGTCGAGAAGCTTGTAAGCGGATCCATGCAAGGCGTCCTATTCCTAGACCCCGATAGGGTTGGGGAACTAGCTGTTAAAACCGCTCTAAAGCTATTCCCTTATAGGCGGAAGGTTAGATCCCTACCATCAGATGAGGAGTTGAGGATCTTAGCTTCTAGGTGTAGGAGTTGTAGATTCTGCGAGAGAGCATGCCCCAACAATCTACCTATAGCTGAAGCTATGAACGGAGCTTCTAAGGGGGATTTCAACGCTCTCGCGTATCTATACGAGGTCTGTATAGGATGCGGTAAATGTGAGGAAGCATGTCCTCAGAAGATACCTGTACATAGCGTTATAGTTCAGGGTGCTAGGAAGATCTGGAGAAATGAGAGGTTTAAGATCAGGGTTGGTAGAGGGCCTATACAGGATGTAGAGATAAGAAATGTCGGCAGACCTATAGTCTTCGGCGAGATACCTGGAGTTATAGCTTTCGTAGGATGCTCGAACTACTATAGCGGTGGACGCGAGATAGCTGAGATGGCTGAGGAGTTCTTGAAGAGGAACTATATCGTCGTAGCCTCTGGATGCGCAGCTATGACCTTAGCTATGGTTAAAGATGAGGAAGGTAGATCGCTATACGAGAGGTATAGCGGATCTTTCGATGCAGGTGGGCTTGTGAATGTAGGTTCATGCGTATCGAATAGCCATATAGCCGGGGCAGCTATAAAGATCGCAGCTATATTCGCTAAGAGGAGTCTTAGAGCTAACTATGAGGAGATAGCCGACTATATACTGAATAGGGTTGGAGCTGTAGGTGTAGCTTGGGGTGCTATGAGTCAGAAGGCTGCGGCTATAGCCGCAGGATTCTGGCGTCTAGGTGTACCAGTTATCGTAGGCCCTCATGGGGCTAA
>JAWCGL010000127.1:0-4113 GCA_038857155.1 Bathyarchaeia archaeon | reverse complement strand
AAATCTATCGGGTCGCACATAAGCTTCGCCTCATCTCTAAAGATAGTTTTAGGAAGTATATTCCTTAACCTCGCTATACCGACCGCTTCTATAGGCGGGGAACTATTTAGAATATACTCTGCAAACCGTGGATACGGATACTCATATGAGGCGGCATCCGTTACGGTACTGCTCCATAGGATCTTCTCTCTACTTCCATTCCTCTCAGGTTCAACCATAGGCTTCCTCTATCTATCCATATGCTTCGCTATCCCATCGATACTATCTCAAACGCTCTCCGTAGCTGCTGTAGCTATCGCTATATTCTCCCTACTAGCGTTAGTTATAATCGTATATCCTAGAACTATCTCGGTCATGATCAAACCTATCTTAAAGCTTACAGGGGGTAGAAGAGAGATGCTATACTCCAGGATAGAGACGTTTATCTCTAGGTTCGAGTATTCCATGAAAAATCTAACTAGTATGAAAAAGGTAGCAGGCTTATCGATAATCCTATCGTGGATGGCATGGATCTTAGATGTAATGGTAGCATATTTTGTCTTCCTCTCACTTAGATACTCAGTCGAGATACCTATCATCATATCTATCTATACAATAGGTATAACGATCCAGATGATACCGGTAGGTATACCCGGGATGGTCGGTGTAGTCGAAACCGTTATGGCTACCCTCTACTCCCTAGCCGGTATACCATCCGCTATCAGCGTAGCAGCTACGCTCATGATAAGAATCGTTATGCTATGGTTCGAGGTAGCGATCGGAAGCATAGCGTTGGTATCGTCGAGGATATAGGATGGTTTAGCCGGCACCTAACCTTAGGTGGAATCATCATCCCTAAAGGTCTGTTCGCCCGTCTCCAAGTGCCTTAAGCCCCTAGAAAGATATAGTTTTCTGGGAGGAAGATTAGGTTTTCGAACCCCCTCTATACCTTCGCCTCCGACACCCTAGCCTTAGCTTCCTCCTCGTAATATTTAACCCAAGTTTCATCTAGTGGTCTGAATTTAAATCCATAGCTTATTATTCCTTTATCACCCTGACTGAATATCCTTCTGAAGCATACTTCAACCAGCATACCTATATATACATCCTCTGAGTTGCAATCGACACTCTGACTCATAATTCTGGTACCATTTTCAAGTTCGATTATAGCTATTACATACGGCGTATAGTACTCGAATCCCTCAGACGGCACCCTTATAACGGTGTAGCTATATACCCTGCCCCTTCCAGGTAGCTCTACATCTACGATCCTACCTCTACGCCTACAGTTGGGGCATATCTCTCTCTTCGGGAAGAACGTTTTACCGCATATCTCGCATCTAGACCCTATAAGCCTGTATCTCTCCTTTCTCCTCCTCCAATGGAATGGGACACCCAATATGGACATACTATATCACCTCCCGACTACAGTTATCACTACAGTAGCTCCGGATCCGCCGACATTCTGAGCTAACCCATACTCAGCGTTCGAAACCTGCCTCCCCTTCTCAGCTTCTCCTCTCAACTGTTTCACAAGCTCCACCACCTGCTTCACACCGGTAGCTCCTACCGCATGTCCACCAGCTTTCAACCCCCCGTCAGTATTAACCGGCAGCTTTCCTCCGACGTATGTCTCCCCTTCTTCATATAGCTTACCCGCCTCACCCTTCTTAGCAAACCCTAGATCCTCTAACGCTATTATCTCGGCTATCGTGAAGCAGTCGTGAACTTCGACTACATCTATATCCGCTGGGGATAGCCTTGCTATCCTATAGGCATCTCTACTAGCTTCGATAGTAGCCCTTAATGTAGTTATATCTTCACGTTCGAATAGAGCGAGTTTATCCGAAGCGACGGTGCAAGCCCTAATGTATATAGGCGTATCTGTATATTTCCTAGCCTTCTCAGCAGGTACTAGTATCATACATGCAGCACCATCCGATATAGGGCAACAATCATCTCTACGTAAAGGATCCGCTACCAGCGGGGATGATACTACACGTTCGACGCTCGTCCTGAATTGGAAGTGAGCGAGGGGGTTCATACTTCCATGGTAATGGTTTTTCACAGCAACCTCCGCAAGGGTTTCCCTAGAAAGCTTATAATCGTACATATATCGCTGAGCTATTAGAGCATATAGACCTGGGAAAGTAGCTCCAAAGTATGCCTCCCATTCCGAATCCATAGCCCCTGCTAAAGCTAACGTCGCTCTATCAGATGGGACATCGGTCATCTTCTCTATACCCCCTACAGCTACTATATCATAGAGACCTGAAGCTACAGCTAGATAGCCCTGGAATAGAGCTACACCTCCAGATGCACATGCAGCTTCAACCCTTATAGCAGGAGTCGGGTTTAAACCTAGGAAATCTGCTATCAAAGCTCCTACATGCTCCTGTCCTACGAACAACCCTCCAGACATGTTACCGAATATCACGAGCTGTATATCGCGTCCTTGTATACCTGCATCCTCGACAGCAGGTACAGCCGCCTCCCACGCTAACTCTCTAAGACTTTTATCCCATCTCTCACCAAACCTAGAGGTACCCACACCTATTATAGCGACATCCCTCTTCTTATACAGCGGAAACTCCACTAGTACTCCACCCCCTTAAACATACGTCTAAGCTTTATATACGCTGCATAATCTATGTACACCTTCCTCTCTAGATAATATCGTACAGGAGGGGCGAGCCTCCTCTTCTCCTCTATAGCATCGGTTACCAGTAAGCTGAAGCTATCAGACCCAGCTCCAGAACCATATGATGTCACAAGTATCCTCTGACCAGGTTTAGCCGTATCGAGGACGGCGGCTAAACCTATAAGGCTCGATCCAGAATATGTATTCCCTATCCATTGAACTACAAGGCTGGGTTTAACCTTATCCGCCGGTATACCTATCATCGCAGCAGTTCTAAGCGGATACTTAGCGTTAGGCTGATGGAAGACAGCATAATCGAAATCAGATGGTTTTAACCCAGCTTTCTCCATCAAACCTAGAGTACACTTGACCACATGCTCGAAGTATCCAGGTTCACCTGTAAACCTACCTGCATGCCTGGGGTATACGTCTCCATCCCTACGCCAGAAATCAGGTACATCCTGCGTATACGAGTATGTACATTCTATCTCGGCGATGACATTCCTCCTACCTACTATATACGCCGCCCCACCAGCGGCAGCGGTATACTCTAACGCATCCATAGGGCTTGCTTGAGCTGTATCGGCACCTATAGACATACCGTAATCTATATACCCTGAAGATACTAGACCCATACATGCCTGTATAGCGGCTGTAGCAGCTTTACAAGCGAACTCTGTATCAGCGGCCGTTAGAGATGGAGTAGCCCCTATAGCTTCAGCTACTGTTGCAGCTGTGGGTTTAACGGTGTATGGATGAGATTCAGATCCTACATAGATAGCCCCTATACTATTCGGCGATACCTCTGGAGCCCTCCTTAAAGCATTTCTAGCAGCTTCCACAGCTATCGTAACAGTATCTTCATCGATCGAGGGGACGGTTTTCTCTTCTACACCCAATCCTTCACGGTAAACGTTAGGATCATGCCCCCATACCTTCGCTATCTCATCGACCTTTATCCTCCAAATCGGTATGTATACGCCGTATCCTACTATACCTACATTCAAGCTACCTGCTCCTCCATCTGTTGAATATTCTATTATAGGAGCGGTAGGTATAATAAAGTTGTTCTAACATCGTTAAAGTATTTAGCTTAGATGATACATACATCAATGGTGTATGGCTATACTAGCATCCCTACTGAAGCTACTAGGCGTCTATAGGGTCTATGAATGGTGGCTGTATCGCCAGGTTAAGAGTGGTTCCATCCCACAGCATGTAGCTTTGATACTCGATGGGAATAGAAGGTGGGCTAGGGATAGGGGACTACAGCCTTGGATAGGACATGAGCATGGTGCGAAGAGGGTTGAAGACCTCCTAAGATGGTGTCTAGATCTAGGTGTACCTATACTTACGCTATTCGTATTTTCCACCGAGAATTTCCATAGGCCTAAGGAGGAGGTGGAGAATCTGATGTGGATCTTCAGGAGATATCTAGAGAAGCTTCTGAGGGATGAGAATATACATAGGAATATGGTTAGGGTTAAGTTCAT
>JAWCGL010000126.1:0-4117 GCA_038857155.1 Bathyarchaeia archaeon | reverse complement strand
TACTTAAATTGGAGCAGTACTCTACTATAGTAGAGTATTGATCTATGTCCAACTTGAAAAGTATACCAGACTATAGGGGAGCTCTAAGCCTGGAGAAGAGTAGACGTGTAGTGAAAGCTCTAGCATCGAAGAGTGGTGTAGCTAACTTCTCAGAGTTGGAGAGGCTATCTAGTGTTAAAGGCTCGGTACTGAAATACCATCTAGATAGGCTTATCAGGTTTAACATTATTGAAGAGGAGGTTAGAGGTACCTATAGGCTTAGATTCAAAACTCCGTTATGCTGGATCTACGATTCGCTAGTCGATTATGCATACCTAGGCCTCCTAGGTAGGAGGGCTGGGAGGAGGGAGCCTGAACCTGCGACAGCCTTAAGACTACTAGAGGAACAGGACATCAAACCTAGACTCGTATACGTAGTAACATCTATAGATGCTCTGAAGGAATGGGTTGATCTAAAGCTAACATACCAGTGGATACTATGCTACAATGATGAAATTCTAGATATAGACGCTATAATAGGGAAGGTTAGACCGCAATTAGAAGCATTACTCAGAGAATACATAGTCGTTATGGACTGCACATCGCTAACAAAACCTGCAACGATAGCATACTACGACCTTGCAGCAACATACTACGTACCACTAATTTATATATACGAAGATGCAGAGCAACTGAAATGGCTTATATCCAAAGATAAACTGAAAAATATGCTAAACCTAACGTAACAATATAATATGAATACGTAGGGGCGTATTAGTTTTCACTATATGGAGCTATCTTCTTCGCATCAGTTTGAATGGTCCTCCCTTTGCCGGATTTGGATTCTTCATTCACCCCCTAGGGTTCCCTCCATATGTTTCTATTTAGGCTTTTCTTCGAAAAAGAGGAGCTAAAATGATAGAGGCTAGGGTAAAGGCTTACGAACTCCGTAATAGTAATTTCTGCTATTTTGGTATCTTAGGTTAGCTTCTATCGGAGTCTGATAAAAGTTAATAACTTGATCTATCCAGAGAAGCCAGGATCTTCTAGACGATGCCCTTGGATTTCCAGCCTGGATTGGGTAGGGGTTCTGAACCCCTCCATCTAGATGGTACTATCTAAGCGCATCTAAATCTATCCTGGATAATATCTACTGGGTTTTTATTTTAAAGTATCGATTACGCCATCCATAGATACAATATAGATGTAAGCGGCCTCTCCTCCTCTATTGAGGAAGAATTCACCAAATTCTACATAAATATTCTCGATACCTAGTTCATCTCCTCCTGCATCTATCTAAGCAGATTTAAACGATAGCTTCTCTCCAGCCTCCTCCATTTAACCTCACCGCCTTCATGGTATACATGGTAGACAGCTCCACACCTACAGTATAGGTCACCCTTATCGAAAGCTAGGATCTCTTTAAGCTCTCTCGATTCCTCTCTTGAAAGGCGTAGATCGGCTTTGGTAGGTGTTAGAGACCCTGTTAGAGTAGTCTCCCCGGCGTTAGATATAGGTTTAGCTATGCTAGATGATTTCAGGGGCACGTTAGAGCTTGTCTTCTTAAGCTCTTCTAAGCATCCATTTATGTCTTCGTATCTATGATTAGAGCGAGCATAAGGGTGAATATCGCTGTCGATACATCGGCTAAAATTCATCCCACGATATCTTGATCATCCCCCATCCAGCCATCGAGAGAGGGGGAGGGGATTTTCCTGCTACGTCTAGGTTTAAGAGAAATATTTTTCTATATCTGCTATTTGTTGAAGGCTTAACCGGGGTGTCTGGGGTTGGCTAAGCGTGTAGCTTTGATTAGGGGTGATGGCGTAGGACCTGAGATTACCGAAGCAGCTTTGATGGTTTTGGATGCTGTGAATCCTTGTATAGAGATAGTGGAGTGTGAAGCGGGCTATGAGTGGTGGCTTAAGCATGGTGGGGATACTATGATGCCTCCTGAGAGTTGGAGGATTCTAGAGGAGAGCGATGTATGCCTTAAAGCTCCTACCACCACTATACCTGAGAGGTGGGCTCCTAAGAGTGTACCTGTCAGTATAAGGCAGAGGTTCGATCTATACGCTAACGTAAGGCCTATAAAGACCTTCAAGGGTGCTGTCGGTAGGCTCGGCGAGGTGGATTTCGTATGCGTTAGGGAGGCTACCGAGGGTCTATACTCCGGTATAGAGTATAGGCTTTCAGACGATGTAGCTATCGCTGTGAGGAAGATTACGGCTAGGCAGTCTGAGAGGGTTGCGCGTGTAGCCTTCGAGATAGCTAGGAGGAGGGGTTGGGGTAAGGTTGTAGTCGTTACTAAGCGTAACATTATGAGGGAGTGCGACGGTATATTCGTAGAATCGGTCGATAGGGTGTCGAAATCCTATCCTGGTATATCGTACGAGGAGTACTTCATAGATAATATGGCTCAGCAGCTCGTTAAGAATCCTCAGAGGTTCAATCAGAACGTTATACTCGGTACGAACCTCTTCATGGATATAATCTCTGAGGAAGCTGCAGCTTTAGTCGCTAGTATAGGATGCATATATTCGGGTAACTTCGGGGATAGCTATGCTATGTTCGAACCGGCTCATGGAAGCGCTCCTAGGTATAAAGGCTTGTATAAGGTTAACCCTACGGCTATGATACTATCCGCTGCATGGATGCTAGAATACCTAGGCGAAGAGGATCTGAGCAGGGCGGTATTCCAAGCGACGGAGGATGTTATAGCCGAGGGGGAATTCGTTACGTATGATCTCGGAGGGAACGCTTCCACGCTAGATATGGCTAGACGTATAGCCGAGAGAGCTAAGGAGCTTACGCATAGGTAGGATTCTCGATGGAAACTTCTGCTAGATATTCGCATCCAACATCTTAGGGTGGTGTACAGCTAAAATCCTAGCTGATCTAGGCTTACTATGAGGAGCTAGATTCGGAAGTCTTCGAAATTTAAAGTTCAGCCTATTTTTAACTGTGGTCTCTAGGCTTATCTGTAAGCTATCTGGAGAAATGATCTTAAGATTAGAAGGGAGTAAAGTTTAAAAGCTTATGTTCTTCAATATAGGTTTTCAAGGAAGTTATGTCGTCTGTTACATCTTTCGAGAAGATTCTAGCGGTGTTGATAGTTCTCGTTTTGATAGTATCTGGCGCTACTCTAGGGTACCTAGCTAGCCTTTCGTCAACCCTATCAGAGGTTGCATCTATAGAGAGGGAGATAGCATCTTCCATGAGGGAGGTAAGATCTTCTATAGAGGAGCTTGCCGCATCACTTGGGGAGAGGGTTAAAGCGTTAGAGGAAGCTATGAAGCCTAAACCCATCATCATGGGGACAACGGATAAGATAACAGTTCTAGATCCTGCTAAAGCCTACGACTTCTATACATGGGAAGTCTTCAACAATATAGGTGAGGGGCTTCTCAAATATAGACCTGGGACAACCGAGCTGGAACCTGGGATCGCTGAATCATATGAAGTCAGCCGCGATGGAAGTATCTATACGTTTAAGCTTAGGAAAGGGTTGAAGTTTACCGATGGAGCTGATCTGAATGCTTCAGCTGTGAAATACTCGATCGATAGGGTTATGAGGCTCGGGTTAGATCCATCATGGCTTGTCTCGGCTTTCGTCGACAGGGTTGAGGTTGTAGATACCTATACCGTACGGTTTATACTTAAAAAGCCGGTATCCTACTTCCCATCCCTCGTAGCAACTGTACCTTACTTTCCGGTAAGCCCTAAATCCTATCCTCCAGATGAGGTGGCGGAGCCTACGGTAGGCCACTACGGACCCTATAAGATTAAGAGCTGGGTTAGAGATGTAGAGCTTATCCTAGAAGCAAACCCAGGCTATTACGGCTCACCGCCAAAAACCCCCGTATTCGCCGTAAAGTTCTACAAGGATGCTGCATCCATGAGGCTAGCCGTAGAGGCTGGGGAGATAGATATAGCGTGGAGAACTCTGAGGCCTATGGATGTCCAGGATCTTAAGAGGAAGGGGGTTTTAACGGTGGAAGAGGTTCCTGGGCCTTATATAAGGTATATAGTCCTAAGGTGTAAGGATAAGCCGTTCGATGATGTAAAATTGAGGAGAGCGGTCGCAGCAGCGGTCGATAGGGGTAGGATCGTGGAGGAGGTCTATAAAGGTACGGTT
>JAWCGL010000125.1:0-4128 GCA_038857155.1 Bathyarchaeia archaeon | reverse complement strand
GGTAGATGAAGATAGTGTTAGGAAGTTCGTAGAGATCGGTGTTAAAGATTCTAAGCTACTCTCTAAGAAGCAGAGGGTTAAGCTTAGGGATAGGATACTTAGGATCGTATCGAGCTACCGTACAATCGAAGTCCCCCCCTCCGAGATAGATTCAGCCGTACGTATACATAGGTTCAACGATCTGGAAGCTAGATATTTCTCTGAGGTCATCGATCAGCTTAAACCAGATATAGCCTACGTAGATTCACCGCTACGCAGTCATAAGAAATTCTCAGCTATGGTGACCTCACACTGTAGATGGAGGTGCGATATAGTAGCGTTATGCCATGCTGATAGGGATATACCGGTGGTATCCGCCGCATCTATAGTAGCTAAGATCAGAAGGGATGATATTATAGATAGTTATAAAAATATCTACGGAGAGATAGGTTCAGGCTACCCCTCGGATAAGAGGACTATAAGATTCCTCTACAATTCTCTAGAAGAAGCCGAGGCTGGCGGTATAGTACGTAGAAGTTGGCGTACATACTCGTCGATTATACGTATGAAGAGACAGGTAGATATCTATCGATATTTAGGCTGATCTATATAGATGCTTCTACGCTTAATCGGCGTGATTCTCGGTTACGTTAATCTAGCCTCTAGATAAATTCATACGCTTCATCCTCGGCATCCTCGATTTAGAATCTTACCCTTAATACCCAACCAATATACGAATGATATACACTCGAAGAAAGGCCAACGCATCTAAACGTATATACGTCATTCATATCGAGGCAAGGTATTCCGGAATGTCATATTTGCAAAATTTAATCTAGCCGGGATATCGAAGAAGATGTGTTAGGTGTCCTATTTGGAGTTTAAAATAGTAGGTGGATCTATAGTTACGATGAGCAAAAGAGGTATCGTTAAGGATGGATGTATAATAGTAGAGAACGGGGAGATAATCGATGTAGGATCTAGGGATATCGCATCTAAATATCCTGGATACGATAAGATCGACGCTAGTGGATGCGTATCTATCCCAGGCTTGATTAACTGTCATCATCACATAGCTATGGGACTTTTGAGAGGATATGCAGACGATCTAGCTCTCTCCGAATGGCTTGAGAAATGGGTTTGGCCCTTCGAATCGAAACTTACAGGTTACGACATATATATAGGTGCGTTGCTTACAGCTGTCGAATCCCTCCTCTCAGGCTGTACTACTGTGAACACTATGTACCATTACGCTTCAGATCATAGTGAAGCTAAAGCTATAATGGATTCGGGTATGAGAGGGGTTGTAGGTCATGTATGCTTCTCATGGCGTAGGGAGAATGATCTAAAGCTTACAGATCAACTATATAGAGAGTGGCATGGTAGGGATGGACGTATAAGGGCTTCTATAGATCCGCATGCATGCTATACGGTCGACCCCGACTATATGATCGAACTGCATAACCTATGCCTAAAGCTTAACGATGAGAATCCTGAAACCCCTATCATACTTCATACGCATCTAGCTGAAACAGAGGATGAGCCTATGAAGGTAGAGAAAGCTTTCGGTGTAGAAACGGGTGGAAGCGTAATATCGTATATGGAGAAGCTTGGGGTATTGGATGGTTACACTGTCGCTGCACACTGCGTATACGTATCGGAGGATGATATCTCCATACTAACTAAGCGGGGGGTTAGAGTAGTCCACTGCCCGGTCTCCAATCTTAAGCTATCCTCAGGTATAGCGCCTATACCTGCTATGTTGATGAAGGGTGTAAAGGTAGCTATAGGTACGGATAGTGTATGCTCGCATAACCGTTCAGATATGTTCGAAACGATGAAGTTTACGGCTTTGATTCACAAAGGGGTTTATAGGGATCCGACCGTTATGCCTGCGTTTTCCGTCTTGAAAGCCGCTACTATATCGGGTGCTGAAGCTTTAATGTGGGATAGGTTAGGCGTTATAAAACCTGGATACTACGCGGATATAGCTATCCTAGATTTCCGTAAACCACATCTAACACCATTATACGATGAGTATAGTCATATCATCTACGCTGCTAGAGGCTCAGATGTCAGATACGTATTAGTCGATGGTAAGCTTGTAGTAGATGAAGGCTGTATAACCACCGTAGATGTAGAATGGCTCTTAGAGGAAGCCGTTAAAGCCAGGGATAGGGTGTTGGATAGGCTTCACAGCTAAGATAGTAGTTTAACGTTATCTTGGAAGCCGAACTTTTCGATGATAGAATCCGTTATCGATACCACGCCTAGATCGTATATTCTACGGAACTCTGCATCCTCCTCGTAGAGTTCTATTATGGCATCCCTTATATACCTTCTACCCTTCTCATCCCTGATGTTGAGAGCTAGGAATAGATACGATTTAGCTAGCATAGAAAGCGGATCCCTCTCTCTGATCCTACCCTCTCTTACACTATGTCTGTAATCATTTAGCTTCTCTACAAGCTCAACAGAGTATAGAGGCCCCCTACTCTTTTCCTCGTTCTCTAGATAATCGACTACTGTATCGAATAGTTCATCGTAGATACGACGCCGTCTAGATCCTGGAGGCGAGCTGTAGAGTATCTCTAATAAGAGCTCGTAGTATATACCTGAGATCTTAGTTTTAATCCTACCCCCCGTAGCTAAACGTAGCGTCTCATATACACCAGCTCCCTTCATAGATGAAGGTGTAAACCCGCTGGTCGAATGTATAGATAAAGTCGATCCTAGAGAATACGCTATAGCAGCTAGCATCGAAACCCTAGATCTAAGCTCAGCTATATCCCCTCTATAATCCATCCTCTTCTCGAAGCCTATGTTAGGTGCTATAAACTCTGCATGACCCCCCATCCTCCTCCACTCCTTCATATAATAGTATAAATCCTTCGCAGAGGTGATCATAGGGGTTTCATCAAAGGCTATCTCAAACCCGAAAGGTTTACCCTCCATCTTACCATTTATATAGGAGTAAATCCTCCACGTAGCTTTCAAGCTATCGATGTACTTCACGGTGAGCTTCTTCACATCATCTACGGTAAACTCGATGCGATAGCATCGTCCATCGATCCATGGGAAAACTAGGCTCCTACCAGCATATTCTTCGATAAGTCTAACTCTATCGTTGGATTCAGGGATAGCCTCCTCGAATCTTCGATCCAATTCATAGCCTGATAGATTATCGGCTAAGAAATCTATGAGTGAGCATGCATCTACGGTGAAAGCGTTTATCCTAGATGTCTCCACCGCCTCATCTACCTCGCTAAGATTGTATTTAAGCGAAGCTTCCACTATATCGCTCCTCCTCTCAGAAACCCTGCCAGCACCTATTATCCTAGAGACAGCTTCCGCCGTAGTGGCTCCTACTATCAGATGATCAGCCTCTATCTCGACTATAACCTCCTCCTTAGCTGCGTAGGATGAAGCCTTCTCTATATACTCGGTTATGGATGTACCTGTATGCCCCGTAGTTACATGGTATAAGCCTGGAGCTGCATCCACCACGTATCTAGGTGCGGTCTCCCTACCGAAAGATAGCATAAGTCCAGCTGCGGCTCTATGCTCCTTAAGCGATCTTAGAATCCCGGGTAAAACTATGTCCGGTATCCTTATCCCGAATGCTGGATGCGGTAGAGAACCTATATACCTAGGGGTTTCTACATCCATGAATATCCACCTCATTTATCTACCCTTACCTTAAGGTAGCAGATATAAGTATTCTCTGCTATGATGTTAGTGGGTGGATAGCTTGCTCTTCCTAGGTGTAGATGGAGGTGCAACCAAGACCGTAGCTATAGTAGCTGATGAAACCGGTATGCTATACGGAGTAGGATGCTCTGGATCGGCATCTCACCATTTCATAGGACGTGAATCCGCGAAGATGAACGTGTATAAAGCCGTAGAGGAAGCTTTACGCTGCGCCGGTGTTGATTGGAGCGATATAGATGGCGTATGCTATGGGTTATCCTCGGTCGGAGACTCCCCTATGGATACGGTGATCGTTAGAAGTTTCGTATCTGAGATAACCCCTGTAGACTTCACATTAGTCAATGATGTGGTTAACGCGTATTATGCTACGTGTCTAGGTGAATCTGGGGTAGTCGTTGTAGCGGGTACAGGATCTATAGCTTATGGTAGGAGCGGTGT
>JAWCGL010000124.1:0-4141 GCA_038857155.1 Bathyarchaeia archaeon | reverse complement strand
ACTAGATGAAATATAGGTATCCTATAACTATAGTTAGGCTTTATATAGTCTGAGATGTACCTACCCTTGAATCTAGATCCTAGATAGAAGCTTAGATCTCTCTCCATAAACTTAGGGCTGTATCCATCATAGCTACATATACCGTTAACCTTCCCAAACCCGTCATGAATAGCGGCATCTATAGGTGAAACGGCTACTAGAGCTGCGAGTATAGGTAACTGAACTCTAAGATTCAGATTCCTAGATACAGAGCTGGCTATCCTAGCTATCTCGTTTTCGAATCGTGTAAACCAGTCTATAGGATGCCTATACACACCACTCCTACTTTCATCCTCTACAAGCTTAGCATAACGTTCGGCGACAAGCTTCATAGCTTCAAGCTTATCTTCATACTCAACCCTAGGATTTGGGAAAGCCCATTCACAAACTAGAGGTATAGAGCCTAAACCTATCGCTTCACAACCGCTCCTATTTCTAGCTAGAGCTTTAACTATAAGCGAGACAGACTCTTCCACTACTACAGAGCCGAACTTTAGAGGTATACGAAGCTTATATGATCTATAGCTTAGCTCAAACCTTTCGACACATATATCTGAATCCATCATATAACGATAGACTAACGAGTTAATCGATATAAAAATTGGGTGAGCAAGCTATCTACGATACCTACCATATCTTTTCGCTTCCCTTATCATAGCTAGAAAATTCGTAGGTTTCACGAAGTTATGTATACTGTTACTCGGACTAGCTATCAACCCTCCTCCATGAGCTGCTACATCTACAAGTCTTCTCACCTCTTTTCTCGCATCATCTTCAGATCCGTAGACTAGTGTATACGCGCAATCTATATTCCCGAAGAAGCATATCCTATCCCCATCGTTCTAACCGCATATATTATAAGCTCAAGTTCCTCAGTCTCCACTTCTATAGGCTCCTCGCATAGCTTATCTACACAATCTTAAAAAGCGTAAATTCCACTCCCTAGCTATACTAGAGTCGATCTGAGAGATAGAATCATAGTTAGGATCGAGCTTATACCGGAATCAGTACCCTTTAGATCCTTCTGCAACCCATTCATATGGAGCTATATGTTTAGGCTTGATGGGATTTCTACCCCATACAGGTCTAACCATTATGATGTCGAAATCTAGCTTAGAGTATAGTTCAACCCTATCCACCTTCATCCTATCGACAACTTCACCCCTATGTTCCTCGTATATCATACGGTAACATGGATCCATAAACCTACTCCATAACCAACTATAAGCTCTCTAACTATCAGAGCTGAAGCTATAGGAGAATTGATATCATACTCCGATATAGCAACTCTATCAGCATCCTCAAGGTATACCATATTTAGAGCTCTATCCCAGGATTCAACCTCATATACACCTACATACTGCTAAGCTATTTCGACTATCAGAATAATAAAAATAGTATTTCGGCTTCAGAGAAACTTTCTAGAAGAGTATTAAGTATATCGATATGGATGCTAATACGAGCCCCCCAGCTATCTGCATAGCTTTAGCTTTACCTGGTGTTCTCAAGGCGTTTAACCTCTCATGATATCTGCTTGAGAGTATGGTTAGGAAGAGTATGATTAGTAGAGGGGATATGAATACGGTGTTATAAAGTAGTAGTAGGATATGTCTGTATAGAGGTTCTCTAACGTTTGAGAGTAAAGCTATTCCTATGAAGTATGGTCCACCGCTACATGGTAGAAGGGTGAAGCTAACTATAAACCCTAACGTGAAGGATAGTAGAGGGTTGACATAGGCTAACCCTACGAGACTATATACATATCTCCTGATAGCTTCTGGGGTTCCAGGTTTGAACTTTCTACCAAAGCTTCTAGCCATATTCATCAAACCTGTTGTTAAACCTACTAAGCCTACGATGTACTTAAAGTATGGTATGATGGGCATCATGAACGATAAACCTAGTCCTAGAAGATAATAGCCTATGAATACAGCTACTATGAACGATAAGCCTACAGTTAAACCCCTACCTCTACCTATAGATCCTATAGCTAATAACAGTAAGGCTGTAAATAGGAGGAACGTACATGGGTTTACAGAATCTACAGCAGCTAACGATATTATAGATGGCAGTATCCATGGAGATAGCCCCGATCGTTTAACATCCTCACCGAGTAAAAGCCTCTCCAGCTCAGCTATGATATCGGGATCCTTAACGCTATAATCTCCATAGTATGCGTACACTGGGATGGAGGCCTCATTACCTTCGACCGATAGCAGTCTAGATATATCGTTCTCATTTATCGGAGCTATACCTATCGCTACGAGATGCCAATCCCTAAATACCGCTACCATAGGCGTATCGAAGGAGAGTACAAGCTCATCCCATGTAACCCCCTCCTTCAATAAGCATATCAGGCAAGTTTCATCAGGTATATCTGGTATACCTGAAACTCTCAGTAAACTTACAGCCTTCAGAAACCTCTCGACGTTAGGAGTAGAGTTTAGGGTATAAAACGTGTAGTCTATACTCTTAGAGGAGAGAATTTCAAAAAGCCTATTCGTAGTTATAGAATCTGGAAAACCATACACGACTATATGAAGCTCGACGCTTCCATAAATTTGAATCGTAAGCAACATGATGATTGAAGCAGGTAGCACAGCCCTACGTAAGTGGGACAATAAGACGCACCTACTTAAGTGTATGGTTAGGATAAATATTTAAATGAATATTTATAAGATGTGGATGGGGCGATCTAGGATTTCGGTGATTGTATATGAGGTTTAAGTATGCTGTATTCACCGTGATGATCCCTGAATATAGGGTAGAAGACGTACCTAGAATTCTAAGTATGTACGGATATGATGGGGTTGAGTGGAGGGTAGCACCTATTCCTCAGATTCAACCTATTAAGCCTTCATACTGGCAGGGAAATCTAGCAACCATAGATGAGTCTAGATTACTAGAAGAAGCACCTAGGATAAAGAGGTTAACTGAGGAGTATAATCTCTCTATACCCGCTCTTGGAACATATTTCAGAGTCCCTGGAGAGGATCTAAATAGGGTTAGGAGGGGATTCGAAGCGGCGAGGATTATGGATGCGAAGCAGATAAGGGTATCTGCACCTAGATATGATGGAAGCGTAAACTATAGAGTATTATTTGAGAAAGCTGTTAGCGAGTACCGCGTTATAGAGAGAATGGCTAGAGAGTATGGTGTCAGATGTTGTGTGGAAATACATATGGGTACTATATGTCCGAGCTCCAGTGCTACTTATAGATTCGTCTCAAACTTCGATCCTAAATATGTAGGGGTGATATCGGATCCAGGAAACATGGTTCATGAAGGTTATGAGAACTGGCTTATGGGTTTAGAGATATTAGGAGAATATCTAGCACATGTACACGTGAAGAATGCTGTATGGAGGCTTGTTGGAGAGGAAGATGGAGCTAAGATATGGACTCCAACACATGCACCCGTGATGGAGGGATACGCATATTGGCTGGAGGTTATGAAGGCGTTAGCTAAGGTTGGATATGAAGGGTGGTTATCGTTTGAAGATTTCTCAGATATACCTACCGATGAGAAGCTGAAGAGGAATATAGAGTATATGAAGATGTTAGAAGCTAAAATCAGATCCTAACCGATAGGTGTCTACGGTACCCTACAGAGTATATCTATCCAAGCTTTTTTAAGTCTAAAGGCGTCATCAAAGCTCTCTATATCTATTGAGAATATGACTTCAGTAGGGTTATCGCCTAAGGCTTCGGCGAATCTACTTACGAAACTGTATACATCCATCCCGGATGGCATCCTATCCTTCCATATAAGGCATACATGCTTCTCGAAGGCTACCCTACGAATATTCTCAAACCTGTAGAATTCAAGATTACCTAGATGGATAACTTTTACCCCAGGCGTATCTACGACTATACCTAGTATATGGGATACCTTTCCGCATGAATGCCGTAGACCTCCGTTGAATTGGGAGAAGCATCGTATGTTGAAGTCTCTACAGAATTCTACAAATGCCGCGGCGAAAGTAGAACGACTGAATCTCCGCATAATCTTACACTGCCTCCATGCATCCATAAGCCTAACAGCCCATCGGTTTTATCCCATCCGTGAGCACCGGATGTTAGAGGCTCGCCTATAAGCTTCT
>JAWCGL010000123.1:0-4158 GCA_038857155.1 Bathyarchaeia archaeon | reverse complement strand
AACGAGCATCTACTATCCTTCAAACCTACAGGCATTAGCGGCCCGTAGTGTGATCCCCTCATCCAGCCTGCTACGAAGTGTGGTGTGAAGAACGGAGCTATAGCCTCACCGACAGCTGGGAGGCCATGCTGACATCTAACTATGCATACAGGATCATCCTTACCTACATATCTACCAGCTATCAGACTTAACCTAGTTACGCTAGCTGCAGCTGCTAATAGCCCATCAGCTCTGTACACCCTCTCTATGATATACCTCCCTGTAGTACCTATCAGGGCGAGCAGATCGTATGCTTCCTCAGGAGTCTTCAGATCGACGATTTTCCCCTCAACTACATCCATAACCCTGAATACGAAGCCTTGATGCATAGATGGATCTATGACTAGCCCAGCTGTATTCCATGGATCTGCGAACATCCTGTATAATGGTAGGTTCCAGGCTCCAGGCTCTGTTTTATCCGCGGCGAAGACGATTATAGGTTCACTCCTCCTCTCCTCTATCTCCATCTCAGCTACGCCTGGACCCATACCTTTAACGTTACCTGAGAATGCTTCGCTCAGTAGATCTTGGCCGGCTGCATACAGCTTCCTAGGACGTGAAACTTTCTCTGTTACCTCCTTGAATATGTTCCAGGCTAAACCGTGTATCTCAGGGCTGGCTTCACCTTTAGTATGGGTCATAACAAGCTCTAGATCATCTCCAGCGTTGAATACATAGTAGTCTATCAGTAGCCCGTCATCCTTAGCCTTCTGTAGCATCATCTTCGCGAGATCTATCTGCTCTTGATAGACTATATGGTGCCCCGCTAGAGATCCTACATCGGCTTTTATAACGGATATAGTTACCTTCATCTACCTCACCGCCATAGGATGCTCGTAGTATACTCACATATTAACGTTTAGCTTGAAGGTTTAGGGTTCCATCAACTTAAACTAGATAAAGCTATCTCCATAAACATCAGGAACTCCTCTATCCTTGAAGCTGGTATTCGTGCTGCAGCGGATTGCATATGTCCCCCGCCATAACCCCCTAGAGCTGTAGATAATCTACGCGTTAGATCGTTTAGATCTATCTTAGGATCCCTACTCCTTAAACTCATATGGGCTATACCTCCGCTTACGGTTATCGCTATAGCTACATCGGCTTTAGTGCATGCTAAAGCATAGTTTGCGGCTTTACCTCCGAAACCGCTTATAGGTATTTTCGATACGATAGCTATCCTTCCCCTAACGATGACGCTCTCCTCGATGTACCTATATACCTTGTACTCGTCGTTCAAGGTTTTAAGACAGCTCGATACTAGTTCAGGTATACTGCTCGGTGGATCTCCCTGCGCCAGCTTATCTATAAGTTCGGAGATAAACTTCTGATCCCTTCTAGATATTAAACCTTCGACTATGAACCCTGCTTCAAGGTATACGAGGCGTTTATCCCATAAGCTCAGTAGATCTTTAACTAGCTGGGATTCATCGCACATATCACCTATCGCACCATACGTCATAAGCATCCTAGAAACTCTGTCATCAGGTTTACCTAACGCTTCGTATACAAGTTGAGAAGCTGATACACCTAGTCTGTACCGGTATTCAAATCTATCCAGATCGGTTGGAGGAAAACCTGGAGGCGGCGGATGATGGTCGATATAGTGTATAGAGCATCTAGATGTTAAGCTTCGGATTAGATCTATAAGCTCGCTCATATGACTCGTATCTACAGCGATATCGCATACGATTATAGTCGATGGATTTATAGATGATACAGATCTTAAAGCTCTACAAAGCCCTGTAGGCGTAGATATACGTATACGATCCACATCTATCTTCAGATTTCTCCTCAATAGAGCGGCTGAGCAGATGCCGTCACAATCTTCGGGTCTTGAGACGAGACTCTCCGTGTGTAACGGCTACTATAGGTTCTCTAAACATCTAGATCACCGTGATATATACTCCGCGGTTAAACTTAAAGCCTCTCCGGTCTATTTCTGTAAGCTTATGAAATCTAGGTTTAAACTGGTAGCATTCGATCTCGATGGAACGTTAACTAGGACTATAAGCGTATGGGAGTATCTACATAGGAGATTCGGTACTATCGATAAAGCCAGGGTTAACGCCGATCTATTCTTCCAAGGAAAGATAAGCTACGAGGAGTGGGCTAAGCTCGATACGAATCTATGGCGCGGTATATCTTTAGAGTATGTCATGGATGCTCTAATGGAGGTCGAGTATATGGATGGAGCTGACTACGTCGTAGAGGTTTTAAGGAGGGCTGGTGTTAAAACTCTGATTATAAGTGCAGGCTTACAGGAGCTTGCAGATCTAGCTGCTCGTAGGCTAGGCGTAGATTATGCTTTAGCGAATAAGCTTGTAGTCGTAGACGGTATTCTCACAGGTGATATCGAGGTTAGGGTTGGTATAAACGGTAAGGGTAGAATTCTAAAATTCTTCATGAATCTTGAAGGTATTCCTAGAAGCTCTACGGCGGCTGTAGGGGATGATATAAGCGATATATCCCTATTCGAGGAAGCGGGGTTTAAGATAGCTTTCAACCCTAAGGTCGAAGCTATAAGGAGGATAGCTGATGTAGTCGTAGAATCTGATAGTTTAAAAGCTATACTACCATACCTTATCGATCCCTAGATTCTATGCTCATCGCCCCTCCTAAACGTATAGACTTTAGCTAGATCTGATAGGATGGATCTGAAGGCATCAGGATACTCTGTATGTATCGCTGCTACAGCTTTAGGTTTAACCCTCTCAACGATCCTGCGTATATCGAGAGGGTAGATATGTCCAGATGAATGTACATGATATATAGATACGCCGAACGTATGCAGCCAGTTCAAGAGGCGGTTGAACGCTATCTCCCTCTCCTCTTCGAAAGGCTCTGAACAGCTTAGCAGGTATACGCTTCCAGGGGGAGGTTTAATCCTTCTAACCTCCCTCTCGCTGTAGAGGCATGTGACTAGCATATACTTCCCAGGATTAAGCATACAGCTATCCTTAACCTCTTCGAACGGTTTAACATCCTCGCCTATCCTCGGGACCTTCAAAGATCTATCACCGGATAGATCCATAACAGTATCTATGATCCTATCGCTGCATACAACCTCCCTACCAACCTTATACGCTACATCGATCATCGTATTCAACCTATCTAAATCCGCCGGAGCTATATCCACTATAACTAACCCTCTACACCCCTCTATTATGCTGTAAGCTCTAGCATCCACATCGCTCTCGCTCATAGGCTCCACAAGCCTACCTATATTCGTGCCCTCACATATCAGTAGTGATACTCGATCCTCCAATCCTTTGCATAGATCTATCCTAGGCTTGAACCTACCGTGAAGCCTGAAGTCCCCTGTATACACTATCAACCCGGATGGCGTGTATATATGGAAGCCGTAGGCTCCAGGTATACTATGATCTACACTTATAGGTTTAACCTCGATCTCTCCGATCCTTATCGTAGACCCAGTTCTGAATGTCTCGAATCTTAGATGGGATGTACGGTATAGTAGGGCTCTCCTCCTTACACGTTTAGACCATCCATCTATGATTCTATAGGTGCATTCGCCTAGAAGGATACGTGAACCTTCAGGTAGTATCGTTATCAGACGCCAGTGATCGGTATGCGCATGCGATACAAAGCATGCATCTACAGAATCTATGGTAGGTAGATCTGGAGCTAAACCTACACGGATAACCTCATCTACATTCTCAGGCTCTGAGAATATGAATTCGAAGTAGCTAGACCATAAGCGATAGTTTAAACCGAAATCTAGTAGTAGAGTAGCGCTATCATCTTCTAATACTACCTGGTTTCCACCTATAAACCCCTCAACCCCGCCGTAGAATCTAAGCCTAACCATACGCTAGCCTCTACCAGCTGCCGCCACTATCTTTACGACATCCCTATCTCTCAGCACATAGTCTTTAGGTAGTCTAACCTTAGTTCTAGCATCTACCGCGTAGAGCATAGTGTTAGCTAGCTCGCTATGTATCTCCATAGCTAGATCGTAAACCGTAGCTCCCTGAGGCATTAGGAATGCATCTGGGAGGATACTCCCCCTATGATCTGTAAGCTTATTCTCATCCTCAACCGGGTAGACTACGTTCATACGTAGAAGCTTGAATACAGCTACATCTATAGCGTACT
>JAWCGL010000122.1:0-4169 GCA_038857155.1 Bathyarchaeia archaeon | reverse complement strand
AAGGGGGAGGTGTACTATATGCGCGGGATACCGATCGGCGCACCCATACCTATAGATTAAACCTATCACTTATATCGTAGTAGAGTATTTAGATGTTTCCGCCAACTGCATTAGCTTAGTGTATTCTTCCTCGATAACATATAATGCTTTATTCATATGGAAGATCCATCCAGCATCGTCATCATACATTTCATATGGTACGGTATAGGATTGATGGATCTTCGGATCTATTATTTCGTATTCCATACCCCTCCTTAGCGATGCTGCCCTTTCAGATATATATTCGATCACAGGTACCATATGCTGCGTAGGTATGATCAGGTATGATGTATAGGTTATCGGGTGATCTGTGATCGTATCTCTTATCGTAAACGGTATCTTCTCCATAATCCTTCTAGCTTCATCTATCGCTTCCCTATCTATATCTTCAAACCTAACTATCACCGTTCTCATATCTTGTTGGTTCCACCCGGCTAATACCACATACCTCTTAATTATCCCTTGTCTAACTATATGCTCTTTATAGTGGTATAACACCTTCTTAGGCTCGCACATAATCTGTTTAGCTATATCTGTCGGTGTAAGGTATGCGTCCACCTGGTTCCACGCTATTATTTTCAGATCTATCGAATCTATCTGGGGATCGATACATACATCCTCCTCTATCGATACCTCGAATCCATCTCTACAGATATCGTATTCGCTACCTAACGGTATACTCCATACACTTTTCTCGAAATCATAAAGTCTAGTATCCATGGACATGTATCTTACAGAGGTCATCCTCCTCATAGAATACCGCTCTATAATCCCCTCATCCACTATTCTATCTAAAAACACTCTGTACTTCAACTCTAATTCTGGTGGTAACGCTATATTGCATATATACTCCCACCTAGGTATAGTTCTTCCGTAGTAGTATAGGTAGCCTACCTCAGCTAGTTTATCTAGCATCTTCGATGCGTATGCTTCTATCTCTGGGTTGAATCTTAACCTCAACGCGTATCTAGCTAACCCGAGTTTACCGTAGTCTATATGGGCATATATCCTTACACCCTTGCTTCTCAGCTGTGTATTTATCTTGTATCTTACGGTTTCTACAGGTATCCCTGTAATCCTGGATATAGCCGTATAGTTTCTAGGACCGAATACGTGTATCGCTTTGATTATCTTAGAGATGCTATCCTTCTCCCCCTCTACAGCTTTCGTAATCTCTTCTCTCGATAACCGGTCTGCTAGTAGTGCTCCTTTACCGTAGCCCATAACTCTCGATTTAAAAGATGCTACTATCAACTATTTTAATATTACCTTGATTTACCAGCTTAGGATATCGTACGATTCTATCTGAGTGGAAATTCGTATCCGCATCTAGGGCATTTAACATAGCTACAGTGCAGATCCTCTATGAGTATAGGGCATGATCGGCAGCTGTATGCTCTAGCATATGTTAGATCGAATCTATAGCCGCATTTAGGGCATGATACAACTCTACCCTGCCCTGTTATCTTCAAACCCTTCACCCTCATCGAATAGGGGTTCATCTCCTACTAATTAAGCGTTATATACGGTTGTATCTGTATATGGCTTCGGGTGTATCTGTATGCTCGTAGTGGATTGCCATATCCATAGCGTAGGATCTGAATCCATCGATACGATCCTTAAAGGTATGGATTCAGCTGGGGTTGATAAAGCTATAGTATTCTCTCCATACCCATCTGAAACGCGTAGAGCCGATATCTTCCCTAAGCCTCAGACCGGTGTAACTAGGTATATGGAGTTCAGCTATCCGGATGTAACCGTAGAGAAGCAGAGGGAGGTCGTAGAGTTTGTAGCGAACCTCCAGAGGGAGGCTCCTGATAGGATAATAGGCTTCGTATGGCTTGAACCTAGGCTTAAAGATGCCGTCCAGATCTTAGAATGGGCTGTAACTTCTAAGGAGGTTAAAGGCGTTAAGATGATACCCGACCACTGGTATCCATACGATGGATTCATGTACCCGGTATACGAGAAGGCTGAGAAGCTAGACGTACCTATACTATTCCACTCAGGTATCCTATTCGGCTTCAAAGATTCATCTAGATTCTGTAGACCCGTGAACTACGAGGTACTCTTAAGCTTCCCAGATCTCAGGTTCGCTCTAGCTCACATAAGCTGGCCTTGGGTCGATGAATGTATAGCTCTATGGGGTAGATTTAGATCGTATACCCTTAGAGAGCTTGGAAGGAGTAGAGATGATATACGTATGTTCATAGATATAACTCCCGGTACACCTCTAATCTACCGTAGAAACGCTCTCCAGAAGCTTATAGTATACGGTGTCGAAGACTATATGCTCTTCGGTACCGATTGTAGAGCTAGCAGGCTTGAACATGCGAAGCAGCATATCGAAAGAGATACGTCGATCCTGAGACAGCTTATAGGTGTATCCGAGGAAACCGTAGGGAAGATAATGGGTGGAAACGCTCTAAGATTCCTAGGTATAAAGCCTTAAGCGATCCTTTCGATCTTAAGATCGATCCCACCATCCATACGTTTATATCCGGTCGATCATGCGCCGTCCATCGGAGAATCCTATCCCCGGAAACTTTTATCCAGCTCCTCCGGCATCCTAATACTATCGATATCTAGCAGTATCTCGGTGGTTTAGAGATGGATTTAGACGACCCCCGCCTACCATTGATAGCTAGAGGGTTTTTGAAAGCTACTAGGGATAAAGATAGATTCACCCTGGAGGAGGTATCGGAGTATACGCGTATACCTCTGGATGATATACCTCCTCTACTCGAATCCTTGTATGAAGCCGTCGGACTAGAGGATCCAGACGATATAGGATCTTCGAGGTTTAAGATCTTCATATTCCTCGCGAAGCATTCTCAGAGTCTAGAGGATGCAGCTTCTCTATTAAGGTGGAGGGAGTTCGAATATTTCACATCGATGATCCTATCTAGCTTAGGCTTCGATACGGTTTCGAACTATAGGTTTAGATCCTTCGGTAGGAGGTGGGAGATAGATGTTCTAGGCTTCCGAGAGCCTATAGTCGTAGCTGTAGATTGTAAGCATATGCGTAGAGGTTACCGTAGTATACTAGGTAGGGTTGTGGATAAGCATAAAGCTAGGGTTGAAGCTTTCGCTCCTACGGTTAGATACGGCTTCCGTAGGGTCGTCGAAGGGTGGGAGACCATCAGGATAGTACCGGTCATAGTTACTCTGAGGAGGAGTGGGTGTACGATCGTAGAAGGTTTCCCCATAGTATATGTATCCGCTCTCAGAGATTTCCTAGATTCAGCTCTACCTATACTGATGCTGGAAGGTAGGCTGAACGTATCGGAAGCCTAGCTAGCTTCTAGATCCGATGCTATATCTCTAGATATGATCTCGCTAGGATCATCCATAGATTCTAGTATCCTAGCAGCCCTCCTCCTAAGCCTAGGTTTAAGGATACTCCAATTTCTAGCGAGGTATCTAAGCTTATTGACTGCTTCCTCGAACGTATACGCAGCCTCCAATAGCTTTCTACGCTCTAGATACCTCTCCGTATAGTATGATCCGTAGAATCTTAAGCTTAGGGTCGGCACCCCTAGGAGGCTTGCTTCGCACGTCATCGTCCCACCGAATCCTACGAAGATCGATGCATAGTATAGTAGGTCGGCAGCCTCTATAGGCTCCCTACATACGATAACCCTACGGTTTAGATCTTCTAAAGCTTCTACCTGATCCTCGTACCTAGGTATAACTACGATCCTCAACCCTACATCCCATCCTACTATACGTTCGATCAGAGCTGGTAGGGTGGATCTGGAACCTCTAGGCATATAAGCCGATTTAGACTCCTCGAATCTAGCTACCAGTATAGGCTCATCAGGGTTTAAACCGAGCTTATCGACCGTCTCTATGGACGGCTTGAATCGTTTAAGCCATGCCGCGGGGTCTAGAGCGTTATACCTAACTATCTGCGAAGCTTTCAAACCGTATCGAACCCACATCCTCACAGGTATAGCCTTAGGCGTATACAGCTTCCTAGCTAGGGGTAGTGTAAGCTTCGCTACAGCTTCAGCATGGGGGGAATCGTTAGCTATATACAACGGTATGGATAGACCGAAGGCTACCCTAGAAGCCTCTGGTGAGGAGAAGCATAGGACTGCATCTGGATCTACCTCCTCGAATAGCCT
>JAWCGL010000121.1:0-4202 GCA_038857155.1 Bathyarchaeia archaeon | reverse complement strand
GAGGTTGGATTGACGGATATGGAGGCGAGGATAGCTAGTATATGGCTTATAAGGAGGGGGTGGGCTGAGATAGAGGATGTTGACGGCGTTAAATTCTTAAAGTCTAGGGTTGGGAGTGAACCGGAACCTACACCGGATGAGAAGCTTCTAGGAGATATAGGTTCTGAGAGTTTGATACCGGTGGAGGCTTCTAGGGATGTCATGGAGGCTCTAGGCATACTGGAGAGGAGGAGGCTTATCGAGAAGGATGTTAAGCATAGGGTATCGGTTAGGTTGACGGATTACGGTTTGAAGGCTGTTAGAGGCGAGGTAGAGGTTTTAGAGGAGGTTACAAGGGTTACAGGCGATCTTATAGCTACGGGTAGATGGCGTAGCATCGTATTCAAACCTTACGATGTAACCCTTCCAGTATACCAGCTTTACCCTGGTAGGAGGCATTTCCTTAGGCAGGTTCTAGACTATATGAGGCGTATATGGGTTGAGATGGGTTTCAAGGAGATGGAAGGCCCGATAGTCGAGACTGCATTCTGGGATTTTGACGCTCTATACGTACCGCAGGATCACCCGGCTAGGGATATGCAGGATACGTTCTACTTGAAGAATCCGCGTCTCGGCGGTCTACCGGATCGCAGCTTAGTCGAGAGGGTTAAAGCAGCTCACGAGCATGGGGGGGATACAGGATCTAGAGGGTGGCGTTACCTGTGGAGCGAGGATGAGGCTAGGAGATGCCTTCTGAGGACGCATACGACGTGCCTATCTGCTAGAACCATCGCTACGCTTAAGAAGTGCGATCTACCGGCTAAATTCTTCTCTATAGGTAGGGTGTTCAGGAATGAGACCCTAAGCTGGAAGAGTCTATGCGAATTCTACCAGACCGACGGTATAGTGGTCGATGAGAAAGCTACCTTCGCACACCTCTTAGGATATTTGAAGAGATACTTCACTATGCTAGGCTTCAAGGATATAAGGTTCCGCCCAGCATACTTCCCCTACACCGAGCCGTCGGTCGAGATAGAGGTCTACCACCCGGTGTATGGGCAGTGGCTCGAGCTTGGCGGTGCAGGTGTATTCAGACCTGAAGTCGTAGAGACGCTTCTAGGTATGGATATACCCGTATTAGCTTGGGGTCCAGGTTTGAATCGTATAATTATGATGAACTATGGTATCAAGGATATAAGGGAGCTTCATGCGAACGATCTTAGACAGCTACGCGAACTACCGGATTGGATAGGTGTATAGGCTATGCCTGTCGTATCTGTTAAGCTTAGAGATTTCTGCAGTCTCATCGGTTTAGATCTCGGTATAGATGATCTCAGGGATAGGATGCCGATGATGGGTATAGCATGGGAGAGGGAGTATGAGGATGGGTACGACGTAGAGGTATTCCCCAATAGACCGGATATGTTCTCGGTAGAGGGGCTTGCGAGAGCTTACGCAGGATTCATGGGGGTGGATGAGGGGCTGCGGAAGTACGATGTTAGGGATGGAGGCCCCACGGTATACGTAGATAGGAGTATAGCATCGGTTAGACCGTACATACTGGTAGCCCTCATAGACTGTGTGAATCTTTCTGAGTACGCTCTAGAATCTGTGATACAGCTCCAAGAGAAGCTTCACATATCATACTGTAGGGATAGACGTAAAGCTTCGATAGGTATACACGATGCTGGTAGACTTGAATACCCTCTAACATATAAAGCTGTACGAGGAGACGAGCTTAGATTCAAACCTTTAGATTTCGATGAAGAACTGACGCCGGAGGAAGTATTGGAGAAGCATCCTAAAGGTATAGCTTACGGTCATCTAGTGCGAGGCTACGGATTATACCCTATACTTATGGATGATGGAGGTAGGGTTTTAAGTATGCCGCCTATCATAAACGGGGAGTATACCAGGGTTACCACAGCGACTAAGCGTCTCCTTATAGATATCACAGGTTTAGATATCGATGTAGTATCGTCTGTTATGAAGATCTTGGTATGCAATATATGCGAGAGGGGCGGGGTAGTCTATATGGGCGAATCTATATACGAATACGATACACCGCTAGGTAGACGGGTTAAAGCCCCGATCCTCGAACCCTGTAGGATGGAGCTTGATATCGATAGAGCATGTAGGCTTATAGGCGTAGATATAGGTATCGATGAAGCTTTGAAGCTTCTCAGGCGTATGAGATATGATGCTAGGATAATCGATGGGAAGATCATCGAAGTCTACATACCGCCGTATAGGGTGGATGTTATGCATTGGGTAGATCTAGCCGAGGATCTACTGATAGCTTTCGGCTACGATAAAGTCGAACCCGCCATACCTGCTATAGCTACTATAGGTGGTGAAAGCCCGCTTGAACTATTCACTAGGAAGATTAGAGAAGTGATGGTAGGCTTAGGCTTCCAGGAGGTTATGACATACGTACTCTCGAATCCTAGAGATCAGTTCGATCTCATGAGAGTCGAGAGATCTCCATGTGTAGAGATAGAGAATCCTAAAACCTTAGAGTTCACTATGTGTAGGCTATGGCTTCTCCCATGTCTGATGAATGTTCTCGCATCGAATAAGCATAACCCATACCCTCAGAGGATATTCGAAGCGGATGACGCAGCAGTTTTAGATCCGCTATCAGAGACAGGAGCTAGGAATCTGAGGAAGCTAGCTGCAGCATCGGCTCACGTAGAAGCGGATTTCGCGGAAGCGAAAGCCGTAGCGGAAGCTTTGATAAGATGCCTAGGGCTTCAAGCATCCTATAAGCCTCTAATCCATCCATCGTTTATAGAGGGTAGGGCTGCATCGGTAGAGGTAGATAGCGTGGAGGTAGGATTCCTAGGGGAGGTCCATCCGGAGATACTGGAGAAACTAGAGTTGGAGAACCCTGTAGCAGCGTTAGAGGTGAACCTAGAATCTCTCTACCATATAGTTAGGAAGAGGAGCGGGTCGATAGTGTAGGGAGCTCATCCTATGAGTTTTCTAACGGTTTTCAAAGCTTCTAGGAGAGCTCCACCTCTATCGGTTAATATGTAGACCCTCCTACCATCTAGATCCTCCTCCCTCAGCAGCCCCTTCGAAACTAGGAAGCCTACTATACGTTTAGTTCTATCGACCGGCAGCTGAGCGCTATAGGATATACGTGTTATACCCGTAGCACCACTCCTTCTAACAGCGTCGAGTATATCGATATATATCTCATACCTAGTTCTCCTCTTCAACGGAAACCACTCTTCACATGGAAGCCTATACCTCTAGATCGGTGTAGCCGGTAGAGAATCCACCTTCCTAGGCTCTACAGCGAAGTATACATTCCTCCCGATCCTTAACTCCTCAGTATACAGGGTCTCCCCGATAACCCTACAATCATCCTCCAAGTATATCCTCCTAGCATACACGTTCCTCACGGTTGCACCTCTCTCCATAACCAGTATATCCGTATAGATATCCTCAGCTTCAGCCTTCTCATCGATATCAACATCCTCAGCTACTATAACACCCCTCATCCTACCCCTCCTACCTATCTTAACTTCCCTAGCCTTCAATCCTTCGATCGTAGCTATCTCTCCGCCTACATCCACCGAAGCTTCGGCTTCTACACGTTGAGCTCTCAACCTACCGCCTACATCTACACATCCAGCCTTCAGCCTCCCGCCTATATCGGCCGTTCCACCCACATCTAGACCGCCTGATAGCTTAAGATCGCCTCTAACCTTCAACCTTCCACCTACATCTATCTCGACCCCTTCCGCGCCGCCGTGTATATCTACATATCCGCCTACATCCAGCCTAGTGAACGATAGATCCCCATCCACATCTAGCATCCCGCCTACGTTAACCTCTCCACCTATACATCTACCGGTAAGCTTAACGCTACCACCTACATCTATGGATCCGAAGGTTAAGGATCTACTCGAATAGAATCTCCCACCAACCTTTATCTTATCCTTCACCTCACCGCCGCCTATCTCAACCGTTCCACCTACATCCAATTCCTCGGAGAAGATCTCCGATCCCGAACGGAGAGATCCCCCGACGCTTATCCTAGCAGCTTTCACCACGCCTCTTCCGTGGAAACGCCCACCGATATCTACCGTCTCCGCATCTACGCTTCCATATGCATCGAACGATCCTCCTACATCCACATCTCTAACTTTAACATCCCCCCCAACCCTCAATCTACCCCCAACCCTAACCGTATCTACGTTCAACCAGCCTTC
>JAWCGL010000120.1:0-4206 GCA_038857155.1 Bathyarchaeia archaeon | reverse complement strand
CCGTTTCCTGTCCAGACATACAATAAGCAAAGGAGATCAAGGCAATCCTACTATATATATTCTATCCACGTATCCTACCTAACATACCATATTCACTTGACAGTCGATATTCCGACAGTGAGGTAGATATATTCCCCTTATTTACTCGTTAGGTTCAGTTTTCTAAGATTCTCTACTAGTATATCTTCATTATTGTATGCCTTTATGAATGATGGTACATTTCTCTGCTTCGTAGCTTTGAAGGATACGAATAGCCACTCTCCAGTATCCAGCTCTGTAACTTTATCTAGGAGTTCGTAGCTAAGTGAGAATGCATCCGCTACCACCATACGATCGTAGTATCTTGGTAGAGTGCTTACGAAGTAGCTATGCAGCTGTTGTAATGCGTTTACATTCATATGAGCTAACCTTTGGGATGCTATCCAGCCGTAGACTCTATACTTTCGACCCTGCCTAAGTAGGGCTTCTACGCTTCTATTAGAATCCATAGTCCCATCCTCCCTATTAGCTCTATCAGGTATATACTCTTGAGCTTCATCTAAGACTACCAACACTTTACGCTTAACGCCTATAGTCTTCTTAACTAGTAGTAGTCGATCTAGGAATAATGTTACAGCTCGTCTAGCCGATAGGGAGTCGGGTATATAGACGACGGATAGCTTGAAATCAGGCTTTAGAGCTTCCTCTACTAGGATTTGAGGTGTAAGTATCTCAAACTCTTCTTCGCTAGGATTTCTAAGCTCTCCTAGTAGGAATTCAACCATAGTTCTCACACCTGATTTCTCGTGTACGCTACGTGCAAGCTCCGTAAGCGTATGCTCTACGAAAGCTTTAACCTCAGGACCTAGATCTGTTACTCTAAGCTCCTTCAGATCTGTCTCGGTAAGCTTCCTAACTCTGAGTAGGAAGTCGCTAAGCTTCTTTAAAGCATACCTTACCTGCAGACTGCTAGTCTCCGTCTTTACTGCTCTCTCCTCTAGATATTCGAATAGATCGTGTAGAGTTATACCTGTATACTCCATATAACTTGAGGTTTGTATGTGCAAGATCCTACCGGATTCAGCCATCAAATTTAAACCGTTCTCTAAGGGTTTATAACCTATGCTCTCTTCTAGGGATTCAGGTATAGCTTGAGAATCTAGTATAGATTGATAGGATTTGTAGTGTTCGCTAGATACTATGTATCCTGTAGAGGTTAGCAGAACGTCAAGTAAATATATAGCATATTCTCCAGCTACATCGAATATTACCACCGATAGATCTGGTATACGTTCTATAGCTTTACGTATTATCAGGGATGTAAGATTGGATTTTCCGCATCCAGTGAACCCGAAGACTCCTGCATGATATTTTATCAGCGATTCTATATCTATCGTTAAGGGTATATCGAAGCCTATGAGCCTACCTATATCGGCTCCCCCCTCTACGCATAACATGTATCTTAGAGCTTCAGCCGAGAGGAGTTTAGCTTCGAACCCTGGTAGAGGAGTTAGGTTGGAGCGGCGGAATACAGGTATACCATCGCATATATCCATACGGTAGCCTGTGAATACTGCTTCTACATCTATCCACGTCTCATCGGTACCCCACCCCTCCCTTACACGATCTAGGAACTCCTGTCTTACAGGTATCGGTAGTGATACCTCCATGCCAAGCATCTGGTAATGCTCCGCTTTTAACGCCGTAGCCTCGTATATCAGGTAGGTTCTACCGCCGTCGGATGTAGGTCTCTCGATAGCTATGAAGCACGGCTCATGCAGCTTATCTAATACAAACTGGTTGAACTTTACGTCGAGCCTTACTAGATGGCTTTTAAGTGATACCTCGGATCCACCTATCCTAGATGTCCTCGTAACTAGGCGATACTCTCTAAGTCTAGCTTGGAAGAACCCGCCTACATCATCGAATATCCTAGTCTGCTCTCCCACTTGAAATCAGCCTCCTCGCGTACTCAGATTCACGTCTATATTCTCTAAAGCTTCTAGATAGGTAGAATGTCCTCATCTTACGTGAAAAAGATTCTAGATGTAGGTCAGCTACACCTTTAAGTAGACCTATAGCTAGATTCGCCTCGGCTTTAACAGCTTTATCCGCTACATACAGTAGCTTATTGTGTCCAGCAGCTTCTAGGATCTGCGGCTCATCCATCATAGATAGCATGTATAATATGAGATTATCTATAAGGCTTAAGCTATCCACACCCTCATAGAATGGCTCTACAGAAGCCCTCCCGCTAGCTTCTTCAACCTCTACATGCCTAACTAGGTTTAGATCTTCGACGTATATCGGTCTATCGTATAGGAACACCAGTGTTCTAACTCTAGGATCTGATGAGAATTCCCTAAGCTGAAAATAGGATTTAGCGAAAAGTTTTTCACGACCAACTTTCTTACGAGCAGCTCTCATAACATCGAACCCTGCTGGATGGAATAGAGTCGAGAAGCATGCATCGTAGGCTACGGTACGCCAAGGAGTCTTTATATCCTTATACCGTTCAGCACTTAAGATCGATAGGAGAGCTCTATCGCTTTTAAGGTTAGGTATAGGTGTCGATGAGTCTAGCTCCCCGTTAAGCTTCATATATGGTATCGTAGATCTAGTTAGATCGGTTGCGGTCGTATCCTTAGCTATACCTACCAAGAGTTTACGATTCTTCACGCATAGATCTACTAAAGCCTGTAGCATTATGAACGTTACGGCTTCCCAATCTAGAAGCCTGATCCATCTATCCTCTATAGTTAAGGGATAATCTCCACCTTCTAGAAGCTTGGATGCAACTTTTAACGCAGCCTCCACGGATCTAGGCCAATAGCTCTTAGAATCTTCGGATGGATAGAATAGCCCCCCATCCTCTACGAATAACACGCCTCTACACCCCTTATTTATCATACGAAGCTTTTTGAGAATTTGATCTTCGAGCGATGAAGGTATGTTAAGCCTCTCCTTTATCGAGGACCACGATATCGGCCCCTCATCCATTATAATCTTGAGAGAATGAAATTGAAGGTAAGACGGCCTACGAGGTATATAGATGTCTCCTGAGCCGAACATAAAGGATAAGAGGAGATCGGCTATAGTGAAGTTGCCGTACCTAGTCTCTAAACCCTCGAGAGCAGATCTACCTACGTTTATAAGTCTCCTAACACGGACGGATAGATAGCTGTAGGTCGAGTAGATCGATTTATCGAGTAATAGCATCTTTATATCAGGTCTATCCGGTGAAGCCGCTCTATAAGCTGTATAGATCTCGGCTAGAGCCATGAAAGCGTCTGGTATCTTATCGATGAATCTATCGATATCGATCTCAGCATCTGTAAGCTCCTCTACGGTAGCGATACTCGATATATCCTCGAACCATAAAGGTATAGCAGTCGAGAACGATAGAGATTCATCTCGTATAACGGTATCTACGTGGAAGTCGATGCGAGAATCGAGTACATCGAAAGTACAAGAGTATCCTGAGGCGCATACGTAGAATAGAAGCATCTCTAGGCGTTCCTCAGCCCTCATAGATCCATCGATACCTAACGCTCTAAACATTCCTTCACCGAAGAATCTCCTAGCTAAATCTACAGCTTTAACTACATCTAGGTTCTTAGCGATCCTAACTAGATCGTATGCACCTCTAAGCTTTTCAACCCTAGATCTATAAATATCTAGCAAGTATAGCGTATGGTCTCTAAGCTTCCTAGCCGTATCGGATACGAACATAAATCTCGGTCAAAACTAATCTAATCCTGGGATCTGGATAAATCTTTACCAGCTTTATCTCCTGAGTATACAGAAAGCCTCCTAGCAACCTCCTCCCAATCTACAACGCTTATCAGAATAGTGAATCCTACGACTAGGATTATCGCTAGAGAGAGTGATATCCATACCGGTAGCTCCGACGTCATCATCCCGAGAAACCTGCCGAATAAACCTATAGTGTAGAGCATGGATATCTTACCAGCTATACTGAACGGGATAGCTTTAACTAGACTATATCCTACAGCTCCTAGTATTAGGAAGAGAAATTTATCTGGTAGAGGTGTATACGCGAATAGGAATATAGCTATAGGTACTAACCATCTATACCTGCGCACCTTCACTATAGCTGAGAATGCCTCCATTCTGCCGCCATACCTTGAATCCCTTAAAGCTCCACCTAGATAGCGGCCTATCAGCCAGCCTATAGTTTCACCTAAACCAGACCCGATTCCACCC
>JAWCGL010000119.1:0-4223 GCA_038857155.1 Bathyarchaeia archaeon | reverse complement strand
GGATCTTAGGCACCCCCGCGAATATAGCGTACCTTATCCTTTGAGGCAGATCTATCCCTCTAGCTAACGGGCTTCTAAACGATGCCACCCCTACGAGAACATCGTACACACCAGATGCATACTCTTCCAGTATACGTCTCCTAGGCTTAACGTATGCATACGCCTTTATCCCTTTACCCTTAAGGTATTCTGCAAGCTTCCATGCATAGACAGACCCCATATCCATCGGTACGAATATTAGACCCCCACCGCCAAGCCTAGCTACAAGGTCGGCTGTATCCTCCTCGATAGCTCCTCTACACTCAACATACAGATCTTCTACATTCCTTAGAAGTTCGAATCTACCTCCCAATTCGAAGTTTAAAAGCTCCCTGAACAACATCACCCTCTTAGTATGTTTGGCTCTTACAGATGCACCGGAAACTATGAGTATACCCGGCCTCCGCTTCCTTAGAAACCCCGCTATTATGGATTCGAGATGTCCCACCTCGGATCTAGCATCATCTATATTCTCCCTACTTCTCAAAGCCTTCTTAAACCTCCTTCTAGCTTCGATAAGCCTATATCCAGCTTCGATAGCTTCATCAGAGAATCCTAGAAGCTTCAAAACCCTATCCACATTCTTAGATGCCTTCAGAAACGAGTCTACATCATCTACGAATATGATATCGAACCTAGCATCTTCGATCAAACCGAGCTTCCTAGATAAGAAAGCTGAGGTCGTTACCAGTATATCGAAGTCTACGCTCTGTATACGTTCGTATGCCTCCCTAGCCTCTCTATCCGTCATAAGAGAATGATACGCCGCAACCTTCACATAGCTGAACCCTCCCTTCTCTATGAATGATAGTATCCTAGAGTGGACTTGCCGTGCTAGTAGAGAGGTCGGTAGGATAATATAGCCCTTCATACCCTTCAAAGCGAAGTATACTAGCAATGCTATACCGAAGGATGTCTTCCCCATACCTGTAGGAGCGACTATAGCTATAGATCTACCTTTGAAGACCTGTTTAGCCCAGCTTCTCTGGATGCTCAGAAGCTTCGAACCTGTCCCCCTATAGAATATCTCTTCGAACCGTTCGAGCTCACCCTCCAGGTCCACTATGCCAGCATACTTCTTCAGCTTACCGTTACGTGTAAGCTCATCTACGATTATCCTCCTCAACTCACCCCTAGATAGCGTACGTGCAAGCTCGATGTATCGATCCCCAGGTAAGCATGAATCGCATGGAAGCCCATAGATAAGCCTGAGATCAGATATATCACCTCCGCAATTAGGGCATGCACCACGGAATATACAGTGTACGGTAGATGGAGCTACAGATACGTTTCCCCCAGCCTCTCTCATCATATCCTATCTTACCTCTCTACTAGATCGAGGTTTAACTTAGATTTTCGCATATAGCCTGCCGAGGTAGCTTAGTATATTTTTAGGAGAAATCTTTAAAAAGAAGTATGTAGCTACCCTTGTGTTAGGTACCTAATATACCTAGGTATGTCAGGTGATATACAAGTGTCGGGGAACCATATCGCCAGGCTGCTCACATATATGGCTAAGGAGAAGCGAGTGTTAGCATCATTCCTAATAGTTGGTGTAGCCGGTATCGCCGCCGGTATGCTTGTACCATGGGTTGTAAGGGATATGGTGAACTATATAATCTCGCTAATAGGCATTGGAAACTTTGATCTATCTATAATGATCTCCTATGCCTTGGCTCTAATAACGCTGTTTGTCGCATCAGGCTTCCTTGAATTCTTAGATAGATACTTCTCAGAGCTTCTATCCCAGAAGGTTGTTTTCAGGCTTAGGATAGACCTATACAGCCATCTACAGGATCTATCTTACGGATTCTACGATAGGATCGATACAGGTCAGATAATATTGAGAACAACCGGTGATATGGATACTATAGGTAGGTTCATAGGATTCTCGTTCTCACGTCTGATACACTCCATACTAACGTTGATCATCGCTATAACGATTCTATTAACGATCAACGTAGAGCTTACCATGATAGCTTTCGTAATACTCCCAGTACTAGCTGTAGCAGTAATATTCTTCAACAGTAAGATAGCCCCGATACTAGAGGAGCAGTGGACTGTCTTCAGCCGCTTCAATACGGTGATTAAGGAGTATATAACTGGTATGCGCGTGGTTAAAGCGTTAGGGCTCGAACCTATATTCAGAGATAACTATATGGATAAAGCTGATAGAGTCTACAATCTAAGGCTATCCTTCGCTAGATTCGCATCTTTTATGTGGCCTTCCATAGGATTACTATCAGGTGTAGCGAGCGTTCTAGTATATGTATACGGAGGGTTTAGAGTTATATCTCATATGTTGAGCCTCGGAGATCTGATAGCCTTCATAACATATCTATCGATGCTCAACAGACCTATAGTATCGTTCGGATTCTTCGTCCTAAACTATAAGAGGGCAATGGTTTCAGCTGGTAAAATATTCGAAGTACTCGACGCAGAGCCCGAGGTTAAGGAGGAGCTTGGGGCTATAGAGCTTAGAGAGGTTAAGGGTGCTATAGAGTTTAGAGGGGTATCTTTCGGGTATGTCGAAGGTAAACCTGTGTTGAGGAATGTATCGTTCAAGATAAAGCCTGGGGAGAAGGTGGCTATCGTCGGAGGTACAGGATCAGGTAAGAGTACTATCCTTAAGCTTATACCTAGATTCTACGATCCATGGAGCGGCCAGGTAGTCGTAGATGGTGCCGATGTTAGGAGGGTTAAGATCTCTTCGTTGAGGAGGCATATAGGTATAGTACACCAGGATGTCTTCATATTCTCTGGTACGATAAAGGATAATATAGCTTACGGTAAACCTAACGCTAAGATGGAAGAGATAATCGAGGCTGCACGTATAGCAGGCATCCACGACTTCATATCCCAGCTACCTCAAGGCTACGAGGCGTCTGTAGCAGAACGCGGTGTAACGCTCTCAGGAGGGCAGAGGCAGAGGATAGCTATAGCTAGAGCTATACTCATGAACCCTGAGATACTCCTATTAGATGATCCTACTTCAAATCTCGATGCAGAGACCGAGTTACGTGTAGTCGAAGCTTTGAAGAAGCTTATCGAAGGAAGGACTACTATAATCGTTACACAGAGGCTTTCGACGCTTAAACTCGCAGATAGGATACTGGTCTTAGATAAGGGTGAGATAGTGGAGGATGGTACCCACGAAGAGCTTCTCAGTAGAGGAGGAGTATACGCTAGGCTATACATATCACAGTTCGCCCACCAGGAGGCGCTATTAGCTATGGAGGTGTGAAGCTGTGGCTCATCCTCCGCATATCCATAGGTATATGACTATAGAGGAGAGGGGTAGACCTAGAGAATCCACCGTCAAACTTATACGACGCCTACTATCTTTCGTAATTAGATATAAGCTTAAGCTAGCTATATTATTAATCTCAGCAAGCCTATCGATAATCCTGAACTTATGTACACCGTATATAGGGCGTCTCCTTATAGATCAGGGTATAATGGCCGCGAATACAGATAACATAGTTAGATATGGTATACTCCTCGCATCCATAGCTTCAGTAGGGTGGTGCGCTGGAGTCTCCAGATTCTATACACTATCGTGGATTACTCAGAGACTACTATATGATCTTAGGAGGCTTATGTTCGAGAAATCCATGCAACTAGATTACGGATACTTCTCATCGGTAGAGCCTGGACAGATTATATCGAGGTTTACGAACGATATCGATACTGTAGGTGAGACAGCTACCTCCGGGCTCTTGGATACGCTATTCAACAGCTTCACTATAATCGGTGCTATAGTTGCGATGTTATCGATAAACTGGAAGCTTACCATAGCAGTATTTTCTATGATACCGTTAATCGTCCTCACCGTTATAACTATCGCTGAGAGGAGTAGAGCGGCGTATAGGGTTGTTAGGAGTAAGGTTGGAGAGCTTACATCTAAGGTGGAGGAGAGTGTATCCGGTATTAGGGAGGCGCAATCTTACAGCGAGAGGAGACGCGTAGATATCGAAGCCTTCAGCCGTATAGGTTTAGAGGTTATGCAAGCTAACATACGTGCGACTAAGGTTATAGGTCTCATGAACCCTCTGATGAACCTGATAAGGGGTGGAGCTATAGCTCTGATCATAGTCTACGGCGGATATCTCGTATCTACAGGTGAAGCTACGATCGGATCGCTAGTAGCTTTCTACAGCTACCTCGAGATGTTCTTCGGCCCG
>JAWCGL010000118.1:0-4235 GCA_038857155.1 Bathyarchaeia archaeon | reverse complement strand
TAAATTTATAGCTTTATACACGGATATATACGAGAAGCGGTTTATAACCCAGGATATAATAGTATGGCTGAATACGCAGAAGTGGATCGCAAACATATCCCATTGTATGGCTACTATCGATTTCTCGTTCGAAAGAGCTGCAAGCGCAGAAGCTGAAATTATCTATGGAGATATGAGCTGGAGTATGATGAAGGTGTACAGTATATATCCGGAGGCATTCGCGAAGCTGTACAAGCTAGATACCTACATACTAGGTGGATACCTAGTATCCAACGAGACGGCTGCACTTATACCTTCAAACCTCGGTATACCGATAGGGGAGACTATGCAGGTCAACCTAATTCTATGGACTGAGGGGGGCGATATACATATACCGGTAGGTAGGGTGAAAGTTAAAGGCTTATTCAATCCAGGTGCTCTATCCGAAGTTAAAAGACCCGATGGAAAACCTATGTTCGAAAACCCAGATCACACCGTTATAGTTACGATGAATAGCCTACCGATGACGGTAGCAGGTATAAAAGTTTTCGATATACCTTGGCTCTTCATAATACCTACAAATGGAAGTGTAGATTTGGTAGGTAAGGCGGAGGAGATTGTCCACCTCTTCGGCTGCGATGTCTGTGTACCTGTAGATGGATATCTAGTATCGTATGAGGAGGTTCATATGTATAGGATTATAGGTCTAAGCGGCGTCGTCGTACCTATAGCTATAATATGTATGATGGTATATCTCACTATGTATTCGACTATATACGAGAGGAATAGGGATCTTAGAGTTTTAGCGGTGCTAGGAGGTACTCCTAGATCTATAACGAATATGCTCTTAACAGAGGGGTTGATCCTCGGTTTATTCTCTAGCTTCATAGGATACTTCGGGACGTATGTATTGTATCTACTACTAGATAGAATATCGATGCTAGTTCCATCTATCTGGGGGGTGGTGAGCTTAGAGTCTATACCATGGGGGGCTCATACGATCTTGTTATCGCTACTTATAGGTACGGCGATGCCTCTACTATCAGTCTACCTCTCGACCATGAGAGCTAAGACCCTAGCTCTCGTGAGCAGAGAATCTAGGAGGAGCGTAGAGAAAGATCTCAGAGTAATCGGTGAGAGGGGGGAGTTCCCATTACCTATAAGAACCACGATGTTTGAAGGCGATCTACTTTACGCATACTTCGACGAATTATTCTCAACTAAGCTTAAATCTACGAGAGCCTCGGGGCAGCTATTCCAGGATGGAACATTCGAGTTTAGATTCCCCATACTATCTGAGAATCAGCTCGTGATAAACTGTAGGCTTACAGGTGTTAGAAGGGATGAAACCATATACCCGATAGTAGAGTTTCCAGCAGAATTCAGAGGGGCGAAAGCTCTTCACGAATTTCTATACAGGCTTGAGAAGCTCAGCTTAGGCTATACAGTATGGAAGGAGTCTAAGTTAAAGATAAAGATAGTGAGGACGGCTCCTACAAAGAAGGAGAAAACACCGGAGGATATATTAGCAGAGGTTAAACTTATACAGGATGAGATTAAACTTGTAAAGGGTAAGCTGGAGAGATTAGAATCTATGAGGCCTAAAGTTTCATCAGCGATATACGAAGAGTATCATGGAAGATATACGACTCAGATAGAAGAGCTTATGCGTAAGCTTAGACCTCTAGCTTTAGAGCTTGAACCGTACTATGATATACTTTTAGATGAAGTTAAACGTATAAGCTTAGAGTTAGAGAAGCTTGATGTCGCAAAGAATTTAGGAGAACTTAGCGAAGAGGAGTATATCGAAAAAGCTTCACCTTTGGAAGAACAATTGAAAGGTATCAACATTAAAATAGTGGAGCTCGATAATCTATTTAAAGAATTGAGGCTACCGAGAGGTATGAGGACACTAACTAGCAAACGTAGTGGGGAGACCTAAAAAGTTTATGATCAGAGACTAGGTATCATATTATCTACTACGAGGCTACGATCTACCGAATTCTGAAAGCGTAGATTTGAATATAGAGGTTAAACCTCTCTGATCGCTCATCAACGCTATGAATCTAAACCCTTCATCTGCATACTTCTTAGCCTGCTCGATACTGAATGTATGTATACCTGGTGTTACACCATACTTCTTGCATACCTTTAATACCTTATCTAAAGCTTCCTTAAACTTCGGATGGTCGAACATAGTAGGTATACCTAGGTTAACCGATAGATCCATAGGGCCTACGTAAGCTACATCTATACCTTCAACCGAAAGTATACCTTCGAGGCTATCTATAGCTTTAGCAGTCTCCACCTGTACTATCAGTACGAGCTCTTCATCTTCAAACCTCCTATAGTAGTCTAAGAAGGGTCTTTCCCCATACATTATACATCTTCTAGGACCCACCCCTCTAACCCCTCTAGGAGGATACCTTACATATCTTACAGCCGCTTCAGCTTCCTCACGCGAATTAACCCATGGAATAAGCACGCCTTCAGCTCCTACATCTAGAACCCTCTTTATGACGACCATATCGTTCCATGGCACTCTCACTATGGGTGTTATCTCAGTACCTTTCAAAGGCATCATGAGAACCTCTAGATTACTTACGTCAAGCGGGGAGTGCTCCATATCGAATACGAACCAATCGAACGGTAGAGTTGAAAGTATATCTACTACATCTGGATGGTTTATAGTTATCCATGTACCTAGAGCGGTCTTACCATCCTTCAGCTTCTTCTTCAATCCACCCATAAATACACCACGATAGGTAGATAACCTCTAGATATAGTAGATAAGTCTTCCGGCGGCGATCGTAGATAGCTTTCCGTAACAATCTTCGATAATATAGCCGAGGGATGATGAGATATATGTAAAGTCGGTGTTAAATTCAATCGTAGATGCCTTCCTATATGTATGCTATGGTTGAAATAAGTGGGTTAGCTAACACTGCGAGCGGGAAGTTCGGACTATCCTCTTAGAAAGCCGGAGAAAGCCGGTGCTCGTAGCCTAACTCGAATCGAGAATCTCTATATACTGTTTAGCTCTAGTATTTTTCATCGGAGGAGGATATATGGTGTTAACAGAGCATGAATCCAAGCTATTATTAACCCTATTATCTTCAAGTAAACCGCAGATGATAACTCAACTAGTTAAGAGAGGTTTGATGAGCCCCTCGACACTTTATAGAGCGGTCGAAGGATTATTGGATAGAGGTCTTATAGCCGAAGATAGGGATAGAGGCGTAAGGGTTATAAGACTTACAGAGAAGGGGGGACGTATAGCTAAGCTTTTAGAGGAGATAGAAAGAATAATTCATGAATAAGATTACGTCTATCTTAGTAGATGATCGATTCGTACGACTATGATACATCTCATAGGTCGAGAATAAGGTCATAGTGATCTGTAGACGATGTTTGATTAAAGCTTAATATCTATGTGGAGCTGAAATAAATGTGGAAGCTACGCGGTGATGAAGCTAAATGTGTTTAGCGATACCTGGTCTACTTATCGAAGTAGATGGCGTTACCGGTAAGGTGGATTTCGGGGATGGTACTATCAGAAGGGTTAACCTCGCTCTACTCGAGGAGGCAAAGCCTGGGGACTATGTCCTTGTACATGCAGGTTATGCCATTCAGATCGTACCGGAGGATTATGCTCATGAAACCTTGGAATTATGGAGGAAGATGCTATCTATGGAAGGAGGCCTGGATTTGAATATGGAGGGTTTGAGTAAGATCATCGTAGGAAAGGATGAGGGAGAGAAGCTCGATATAGAGTTGGAGGAGAGTGTAATCAAACGCAATATGATGATAGCTGATGAAAATCGTAGGATTCTAGATGATAATAGGGTTAGAGCTGTAGATGTTATGGGCGCTACAGGGTCGGGGAAGACTACGTTGATACTACAGGTCTGCAGGAGGCTTAAGGCTAAGTATCGTATAGCCGTTATAAAGGGGGATTTAACTTCTAGTATAGATTCAGATATGATCCTTAGGGAGGGTGTAAGATCTGTACAAGTTAATACGGGTAGGGAGTGCCATCTCGATGCAAGCCAGATAAGGAGAGCGTTAGAGAAGCTCGATCTATCCAATCTAGATCTTATACTCATAGAGAATGTAGGTAACCTTATATGTCCGGCTGAGTTTCCCTTGGGAAGCCATAAACGTATTGTCGTGGTAAGCGTAACAGAGGGGCCATATACAGTCGTTAAGCATCCATTCATGTTTATTGATGCAGATATAGTTGTCATAAATAAGAT
>JAWCGL010000117.1:0-4319 GCA_038857155.1 Bathyarchaeia archaeon | reverse complement strand
AATTATACGTGAAAACATAACGCTTAGAAGGAGTATACCGGATGAGGAGTTGGAGAAAGTTCTACAGATAGTCGAGTTAAGATACGATAAGTATCAATCTAAACTAGATACACTGATCGGGGAGCAGAATTTCAGTATACCTGAGACTGATAGGTGTAAGATTATAGTAGCTAGAGGCTTGATAAGTAGACCAGATATACTCGTTATACATAACCTCTTTACAAACTTCGATTCAGAGACTGAGACTAGGATTGTATCTAAGATAGCCGATTACCTTAAGGATTCGACTATAATCGTAGTGAACGCTAAGCCTACAACCCTGAGATACGTAGATAGAGTGATAGTACTGGATCACGGTAGGGTAATAGGTGATGGACGATTCGATGATATCTATAGATTACAAGATATACGTGAAACTATCGATAAACTATACGGGTTATACACTTTGAAACAGTATGCATCCATCGCTACCCGTTAGATACTATCATAGCCTCCCATAGGCTACCATCATATCCTACCTAGGTATTTCTAAAACTCCTACTAGAAGGTTTAAGTCTATATGCTAGTTAGCATCGTATATGTATGGCTAGATATACGTATTCGCTAGATGGGGTATGGTTACTTAAAGGGTTTCCTAAACTTAACGGTGAGGAGGAGGGTGCGTATAACCCAGATTACCCGATAGATGGATGGATTCAAGCAGAGGTGCCTGGGGTAGTCTATATAGATTTGATTAGAAACGGTTTAATACCTGATCCATTCTATGGTTTGAACGAGGATGCTGTTAGATGGGTTGAGGATGTTGAGTGGTGGTATAGGAGGGATTTCGAAGCTCCTAGCGAGCTTTTAGAGAGGGATTGTGTAGAGCTTATCTTCGAAGGCCTCGATACGATAGCTACCATATGGGTTAACGGTGTTAGGATTGGTGAAGCATACAATATGTTTACACCATGGATATTCGATGTGAAGAATATACTTAGAGCTGGTAGGAATACTATAGTCGTTAGGTTTAAGCCTCCAGGTAGGTATGCTGATGAGTTATCGGATAGATATCGTCAGAAGTATGGGGTTCTGAATAGCGCATTCCATAGATCTAGACCGTATATAAGGAAGGCTCAATACTCCTTCGGATGGGATTGGGGTCCTAGACTCCCAGCTATAGGTATATGGCGTAGTGTAAAGCTGATCGGATACGATAAGGGTAGGCTAGGCTATGTAGCAGCTCTACCGTTGGAAGTATCTAGGGATAAAGCTATCTTGAAGCTTACTGCTGAGGTCTATGCTTATCGTAGATTTAAAGCTGGGGTTAGATTCGTAGTAGAGGGTTATGGTAGTAGGGTTGAAGCATATACTGAGGATTACGTCGAACATGGTAGGAGCGATTTATCATGTATAATCGAGCTTGATAAGCCTAGGCTATGGTGGCCTAACGGTTATGGAGAACAGAACCTATACGATCTAAGAGTAGAACTGTATGATAGCGGATCTATGGTAGATGAAGCATATACGAGGATAGGTGTTAGGAAGGTGGAGCTTATACAGGAGCTTGATGAGAAGGGTAGAAGCTTCCTATTCAAGATAAACGATCTACCAGTATTCTGTAAAGGTGCTAACTGGATTCCTGCAGATTCATTTCTACCTAGGGTTTCTAGGGAACGTTACTGTCGTCTACTAGAGATGGCTAGGGAGTCTAGTATGAATATGCTTAGAGTTTGGGGTGGAGGCGTATATGAGGATGACTACTTCTACGATCTATGTGATGAGCTTGGCATCATGGTGTGGCAGGATTTCATGTATGCATGCGCAGAGTATCCTGAGGAGGATTGGTTTCTAAGAGAGGCTGAGAGGGAGGCTGAGGAGGTTGTTAGAAGGCTTAGAAGGCATCCATGCATAGTCTTATGGTGTGGTAATAACGAGAATCAATGGATATACCATATGGCTTGGCGTAGTAGGGGTAGGCTACTAGGTGCTCCTATATACGATGAGATACTTCCAAAAGTGTGTAGTAGGTTAGATCCTACTAGACCATACTGGCCTAGCAGCCCCTATGGAGGTGATGATCCTAACAGTCCATACGAGGGTGATAGACATAACTGGGATGTATGGAGCAGATGGTATAGCTATGAGAGATATCTTGATGATGAGGGTAGGTTTATAAGCGAGTTTGGATGGCAGGCTCCGCCAAGCTTGAAGGTTATACAGAGGTATATAGGATTGGATGCTAAACCGTATAGTAGGGTTGTGGAAGCGCATGAGAAGCAGGTTGAGGGTTTGGAGAGATTGTATAGATTCCTATCCGCATACTACCCTGTCCCAGATGATATGAGGCTATTCACACTATACTGTCAGCTGAATCAGGGTGAGGCTTTGAGAGAGGGGGTTGAGCATTGGAGGAGTTTAATGTATAAGACTAGTGGATGCTTGATATGGCAGTTGAACGATTGCTGGCCTGTACTAAGCTGGAGCTTGATAGATTATGATCTAAATCCTAAACCATCATACTACTATGTTAAGAGATCTTTCAAACCTAGGATAGCTTTTACGAAGATTAGGGATGGTAGGATAGCCGTTTACATAGTTAACGAAACTCCTGAATATCTTAAAGCTACGCTGGTATTCTACGTTATGGATTTCTACGGATCGATCTACTACTCAGAGTATATAGATGTAGGAGTAGCTAGCTACAGCTCTACTAAGGTTATCGAGAGATCTATCGATAAACTACCGGTAGCAGATGATAGGATATACGTCGTTAAGCTTATAGCTGATGGTAGGATTGTATACGAGGATGTTAGGATGGCTTCTAAACCGAAATACGTACATCTACCGAAACCTAGGATAAACGTATACGTAGATCGTAGCGGAGGTGGGTCGTATACCCTATCGGTAGAATCCGATGTATATGTTAAAGGCTTAGCTATAAGCTTGGAGGGTGTGGAAGCATTCCTCGAAGATAACTATGTAGATCTGATACCTAGATCGATGAAAACTATACGTATAAGCTTAGATAGGGATATAGGTGTAGGAGAGTTTATCGAGAGATTGAGGATCGAGGCATACCCGTACGTAGAGTCGCCTAGTATAAATATTCTTCGCTAATAGGAGGGGATCGACGGGATATATGCTAGAAGCTTCTCGATAATACTATAGTTTTCACTTCGAATGGCTTAAACCTTAGGTTTACAGTATCCTTATTCGTAGCTATCCTCTCCACTATATCCTCTAGTATATTCGATTCGTATATATCGAAGTATCCGGGTAATTTTAGATCGAAGCTCTTCCCACTACCATCTACTTCGTATAATCTAACTACGATACCCCTCCTATCCTCGCTAAGTTTAATACACTCTATTACAACACCATTCGGAACCTCTATGAAGCTACCTGTAGGTGGTAGGAATCCTCCAATACTATCCTTAGTAACCCATCTAGCTCCACTCCAAACCTCGTATGCTCTCTTATAAACCTCCCCAACTCTATAATCACCTTGATGCGGGTATACATAGTATGTAGCTTTTATGAATCCTAGATCAGACCATGGGTTAGGCATGGATGGTGATTTAACTAGGCTTAAACCTATCCTACCATCTCTAACAGTATATCCATGCCTATCCGGGGATATTATAGCTAAACCTTTACATCCATCTGATATATCCATCCATCTAAGCGCAGGTACTTCGAACATAGCTTCATCACGAGAATCTCTTATTATAGCAGATCTCTCGACTACGCCGAATGGTATCTCGAAGTATGCATGATCAGTTTTCACATCTGGTTTAAACCATACTTTAACTAGACGATTCTTCTCACACCAATCCATCTCCACATCCACTCTTATAAGTCTAGAACCCTTATACATCGTTATATACTGATCTATGGTGGAGCTTCTATACCTATACCGGCTCCTAACCCTAGCAGCTATCGGACCCTTCATAACTATACTAGCACCCTCCACCACCTCTGGTTTTACACCATGAGCTTCTACAGCTGTCTTCTCTATATCCCATGCATCGAAGCGTCCAGGCTTATCTACATGAATCTCGATAACGTTACTTATATCTGAGAGAAACTCTTCTCTAAGCTCCTTATCGTATATACTCTCGATATATCCTTCACGATCTATCTTAACCTTTAGGTAATCGTTCTCTAGGATAACGCCGTCGGATACCTCCTCTACTATAACACCGCTAGCCGTAGAGCCTTTCTCTACAGGTATTAGGGTAGTATATCCTAGCGGCGGTATATCTACTAGGATTATAGAATAGTTATCCATTAACTGCGTATCCACAGGCTTACCATCGTAGGTTTCGTAGAAGGAT
>JAWCGL010000116.1:0-4327 GCA_038857155.1 Bathyarchaeia archaeon | reverse complement strand
TACGCTACATTCTACAGCGGTGTTTCTGATATGGAGGTTAAAGAATCTAATAGGAAGGCGTGGCTCGATCTATCTAGGAAGCTGATCGAGGAGATAAATAAGAGGAATGCAGCGGATAAACCGACTAGGATAATCTTGGAATATGAAGCCGATCCGAGGGAGCTGTTTAAACCCATTTCTGCTACGGTAGAAATTCTAGAGCTTAAACCGGTTGAAACTTTCAAAACATATTTTATCGAAGAAACCAAATTGAAAGAAGTGGAAGAATTAAAAACTATGCTATCGGAACTTCTTAAGAAAGCTAGAGAGTTAGGGGTAAGCATCGAAGAGCTCACCAGATACTGAAGATCTATAGATCCGATTAGGATGGTATAGATGTTGGTGAAAAGTTAGCTTGCATCACGTAGGATTGTAAAGACTACCGTATAGCTACTAGATAACTCTATGGAGCCACTCCAGCGTTTTATCTATAACCTCCTTTGTATGCTCCCTCTTAGAGAACGTATGATCCCCATCCTTCACTATGTACAGCTCATTCCTATCATCTAAACCTCTAATCGAATCGAAATACCTCTTAACCTCCTCTACGGGTATAACCTGGTCTTTATCTCCATGTATGATGAGGATCGGAGCTTTAATCCCCTTCATAACATCGGATGGAACTATATAATCTACCGTTTCGAAGAATCGTTTCTTCAAATACCAGCCAGGCGATACCTCTACGGCTTCACCTAGATCCAACCTATCCATATACTCTCTAGGCATCCAGGATAGCATCCTCTCCCTCAAGGGACCTAGAGCTGGAGAGTACAGTATCGCGAATCTTATCCTAGCGTCCATGGATGCTAGTATCGCAGCAACCCTCCCACCCATACTCAAACCTAAAACCCCAACCCTAGATCTATCGATATATCTCCGTCTCATAAGTAGCGATAGAGCTTCTCCAGCATCGCTTACCTCACCAGGTAGAGTCATATCCTCAAACTCCCCATCGCTATCGCCCGATCCCCTGAAATCGAATCGAAGAACTATAAACCCAGAATTGCAGAGGCTCCTAGCTACATGAACGAATAATCGATGTGCCTCCGTTTTATTCCCTGTAAAGCCATGGAGCATAACTATACCAGGTGCTCTACCCCTACATCCTACATCGCTAGGTGTATGTAGAATGCCGACCAAGCATTGACCTTCACTCCTGAATACCACAGGTTTAATCAAACTTCAACACCTATCACCCTAGATTAAACCTACTAATATTTAAATCTACATAATAAGATAAGCAAGCCTTGATATCGATCTTCATATTCCAGCTTAACAACTTGAAAATATCCAGATATCAAAGATAAAAATGCTGTATCCCGCCCCCGCATACGATCAGCCCGATAGGGCGCTCATGTTGGCGGACTAAAACTAAAATACTTTGATTAGATCCCAAACTGTATTTGGAGTGGGGGATGCTTGAGAGCTAGGAGGAGGAAGGGTAGGAGACGTATTACTCTGATGCTGTTTTCCACGGTAGCATCCCTCACGGTTTTAGCAGCTTCTCTAGCCTACTATCTCTCGATCCCGCAGGATCTCTCCAGCTCATCAAATCGTGAAGGCGGTACGGGTGCTTCGAGAGCGGTCATCGTCGACGGTATCGGGCTTACAAAGCCTAACCCAGCCTTCCTAGAAGGAGTACGTGAAACATTAATCCAAGCAGGTTTGAACGTGGATGTCTATAGTGGAAGTCAGGTTACCATGAAGCTTCTCGATAGCATCCAAGGCTATAGCCTCATAGTATTGAGGGTTCATAGCGCCGTCGACGCTAAATATAGATTCCTATACCTTTTCAGTACCGAAGCATACAATTCGGAGCGATACCTCCTCGAACAGCTTTACGGCGCATACAGGGAGGCTTACACCTTCGATAGGAGTGAAGGGCCGTACTTCGCTCTACGCGCCGACCTCCTCGGGGATGAAGATGGGCTTAAAGGCTCGACCATAATATTGATGGGATGCAACGGTACGAACTCTAACCATGCTATAGAAAGGCTCTTCGAGAGGGGTGTAGAATCTATAATAGCTTGGGATGGATACGTAAGTCTAGAGTATACAGATGAAGCTACGTTAACGTTACTTAAACTAGTCTACATCGAAGGGCTAAGCTACGGCGATGCTGTTCAGAGAGTTATGGAGAGTATGGGGTCTGACCCTACATGGGGATCGCGGCTGATATATTTAGCTAACCCAGAAATATGAAAACCCGTAACCTATCTTAGATAGGGCTTAACTATAAGATGCCGAGATACTCTAGCCTTAAATTTCTTGAAAGTTATCGTCCCCATCATTACCACGGCTGCTATAGCAGCTATAACAGCTGCGAGTATTTGTAGTCGAGGCTGAATGACCACTACCCCACCGACAGGTGGAGCCTTGATCGTCACGCTTGCCAGACTCATACATGTATTATCATCTGTATCTAGTTCGCCTTCGACAGGGATTGCACGAGCCTCTATATAGTAGACTCCAGGAGGTATGCCTGCAGTATCCCATACGAAAGTCAACATTCTACTTTCGCTTGGAGCCAGATTAATGACGTTTATGCTTTTACAGCATTCAAGCTCGCCATAATAGTAGCATCTTATCTCGAACATCTCCATCTCAGTCCCATCATTCCTCACAGTGACGTATATGGTCACTATTTCGCCTTGAACAACCTCTGTTGGATCCGGGATCTGACTTACCGCTACTATATCGTGAATCACTATCTCTATGCATGCAGTGGAGGTGCAGTTGTTGTTTTCATAGCTTTCATCTATTTCCCGCCCGCTATCGGCGAAAGCCTTTATGCAATAGATTCCAGGCGGCACACCTTTTGTATCCCAGATAAACCTTATCGTTTCTTCTCCGTCTGGCTTTAGATCGTACACTCTTATTACGCCTATCGGCTGTATAGGTGTATCGTCGTAGTAGCATGTTACGTCGAAGGTTTCATCATAATAGTCGCCGAGATTCTTAACCACTACATCTATACCTACAAGCTCGCCTTGAACCACAGTACCCTTTAAAGGAGTCTGGCTAACGGCAGTTACATCGCGTATAACAGCGTCAACCGTTACATCTAGGTCGCCTGTATCTGAAATTTCTTGGCCGCTAGATATACCCTCAGCGTAAAGGCCTTCTCCATAGTTTAGGGTGTGAACACCGCTCGAGCTAGGTGTAAATCGTATAGTGAACGTTAAACTTGCAGATCGGCCTACGTCTAAATTGCCTACATCCCAGTCTATCCCCATGCTATTCCATGATCGTATACTCCCTTGGCTTGGACTTCCTACACCTGAAATTTCCCCTTCTTCGATAGTATCGGTGACGTTGACGTTTGTTATTTCGCTTCCTCCGACGTTGGATACTACGATCAGTATCTCGTAAACTGTTTCTCTACCTACGACTGCTGGTGATGGCCCGCTAACAACACGGCTTAAAGCCTTATCTACATCCAGTATCCCTGGCGGCGCTACTACAGTTACAGGCGTAATCGCTGTGCAATTATTATTCTCCTCGTCATACTCGGTTATAGCTCGGCTCGAATCCGCGAAAGCCTTAATGAAGTAAACGCCAGGCTCGACAGTAGAGGTATCCCAGTAGAATGTGAGCGTCTCCTCCCCTCCAGGTCCTAGGTTTCCCACCGTTTGTAGTCCTCCTATAGGTGTATCGTCGTAGTAGCATGTTACATCGAAGGTTTCGGTAAAATCTCCAAGGTTTTTAACAACCACGCTTATCTCCACTATCTTTCCTTTTGTTACGGTTGTTGCATTTACAGATTGACTTAACGCAGCTACATCGTGAACCTCAACCTCTTTAACAGTTACTCTAGCTTCGGCGGTACACCAGTTATTTCCTTCATCTATCTCCAGGATTTCTCCAGCTGAATCTACGAAAGCTTTTATCTCATAGGTTCCAGGCTCGACAGTAGAGGTATCCCAGAGGAATTTTAACGTTTTATTACACCCTATCGGAAGATCCTCTACACGTTGGGTTCCTATGATTGTAGGATAGAAGTAGCATGTTACATCGAAGCTTTCACTTCGCATACCTCGATTACTAACGACGATTGTTATATTCACGATATCCCCTTGTACAACCTCTGTTGCATTTACAGATTGGCTTAACGCAACGACATCACGTACAACGATGGGTATCTCCTCATCTCTAGTATCGGTTGTTGGAGCTTGATTAAGATTAGGATTCTCCTGATCTGTAGCCCAGAATAATCCATAAGAAGATGGATTTCCGAGACTACTCCAACTTATATACATATCTATATATTGACTGATTATCCTCCAAC
>JAWCGL010000115.1:2147-4382 GCA_038857155.1 Bathyarchaeia archaeon | reverse complement strand
TATATCACCAGAGCTTCTAAGGATGAGGAGGGAGGTTTTAAGGTATATAAGCGGCAAGTTAAAGGTATATGAGCTGGATAAACTAGATGAAGTGGTATCAGAACTCGATGTACTCTACGTTACGAGGATACAGAAGGAGAGGTTCGTGGATGAAAGTGAATATATGAAGGTTAAAGGTTCGTACAAGATAACCCTTGAAACCGTATCTAAGATGAAGAAGGATGCTGTGATAATGCATCCACTACCAAGAGTCGATGAGATAGCAGTCGAAGTGGATTCCACACCTAACGCTATATATTTCAGACAGGTGTACTATGGCTTATTAACGCGTATGTCGATCATATCCCTGATCCTAGGAGCTTTAACCGGCTAAATAACCCTAAATATAGGTTTTCTGTTAGAACAAATCCTTATTGAAGGCTTTAGTATAAGTTCTAGCAGAGATTTTTAAGCCAAAATAAGTTTTATCCGGTTTTCTCTCGCTTTACGAGTAAAATTTATCTTTAAGATAGATCTAGACATGTAGAGGGCTATGAGGGGGGTTAAATTAACCTTAGGTAGGCATATAGTAGCGGAGATGTATGGATGCGATAAGGATTATCTAAGTAACCCTCAGCTAATGGAGGAGCTGCTACTCGAAGCTGCTAGAAGAGCTGAACTTACCATCGTAACTTCGAAAACTCATAACTTCATACCTGGAGTTACATCGCTCGTCATAGTCGGTGAATCCCATCTAGCTATCCACACATGGCCTGAATACGGCTATGCAGCTGTAGATGTATTCGTATGCGGTAGTAAGGATCCCTGGAGAGCTTACGATGTAATATATGAGAGGCTTAAACCGGAGAGGGTTAAGGCTACCGAGCTTAAAAGAGGGGTTATAACTATGCCGGGAGCTAGCCTAGCTTTAGATGGAAGAATAGCTGTACGTAAAACCGTTGTACAGACTGAAACCCCCCTAGACGGATTATGATGGAACAATTCTTAAATATTATCCGATGGAAACCCTATATGTATGCTTAGCCAAGATTTCCTAGTTCTAGGGAGAATCTCGGTAGAGCAGCTGGCTCCAAACTATATCCATGCATATTCTTTTATCAAGGCGATATGCATCGAGAGGACGGAATACCAGTTTGTAGAGGTATATGAGCATCCAGTATTCGGGAAGATGTTGATACTAGATGGGAAGCCTCAGTTATCGATCTTAGATGAGCAGGTATACCATGAAGTATTAACCCATCCGGCTATGTTAGCTCATCCAGATCCTAGAAGGGTCGCTATCCTTGGAGGAGGAGATGGGGGGGTTCTCAGAGAGGTTTTAAAGTATGATAGTATAGAAGAGGTATACCTGGTAGATATAGATCAGAGGGTCGTAGATATCTGCCGGAGGTATCTAGAGGAGGTTTCCCAGGGAGCTTTCGACGATCCGCGAGCCAAACTCGTATACATGGATGCATATAGATTCGTAGAGGAGTGGAGGGGGGAGCCGTTCGATATAATCGTAATGGATCTTACAGATCCTGTATCCCTGATATCGGCCGGACTCTACACCTATGAATCGTTCGAAACTATATCTTCAAAGCTTTCGAGAGAAGGTATACTATCGGCTCAATCGGAGTCGCCTACATTCTCCAAATACATATTTCAGGTACATTTCTACAATATAGCCGCGACTATAAGATCGATTTTCAGGCATACGATTCTAGCTAGAGAGTATATACCATGCTTCGGTTCGGATTGGGGGTTTACATACGCATCTAATGGAGAATACCTAACAAAGCTAAACGGTGAGACTATAGATGCGGAATTGAAGAGGAGGAGGGTTTCTACTAGATACTTTACTGGACGGGTTTTCGAAGCTATAACTAGGATTCCAGAGGTTCTAGTCGAAGAGGTGGAGAGGAGTAAACCTGTGTATATGAAGGATGCAGAGAGATATATGGAGGAGAGGGTTAAGAAGCTTAGAGGAATAAGATACCTACTAGGTATAGAGGTGTAGTGTTTCCAAGGCTTATACAACGGCTAAGCAGTAATACCGCTATCCGTCAGAGTTTCTTCAGCTCATCAGGTAGAATCTTCGATATCGATTTTACGAGGATATACCCTAGACCTGATATCGTTACCAAGCTACTAGCGGATACGCTTATACCTATCAGTATGGATGGATGGAGTGGTATACCTAGATTTGGAGGGGGGAAGAATATCCATAGATAGCTACCTACGATGAAGCCTACG
>JAWCGL010000115.1:0-2137 GCA_038857155.1 Bathyarchaeia archaeon | reverse complement strand
CATATAGTATATTAGGAGGGAGGATAGGAGGTTTGCTATAGGTCCGATGAGGACATCCATCCAGCTTACGAAGTAGTATGCGTTAGCTACTATACATCCGATCGTTACAGCTATGCAAGCTGGATATCCATAGATAGCTGATAAAGGTATGAGCATATCGGATACTCTAAACTGTATGGGTCCGAAGGATAGGTATCCAGGGATTATCGTTAATACAGCGTATAGAGATGATATGAGAGCTATGAAGCTGATCTTCCTTGTATAACCCATATAGACCCCAGCTATTCAACATCCAGCTAGAAGCTATTCAAAGCCCTATGAATCTTTACACCATAGATCCTACACGTATTTTCCAACACTCTATCCGCTAGATCCTCGACACGGACACCTTTAATCCTAGCAACAGCTTCTAGACTCTTCACAGCCCACGATGGATCCGATACTACATCACGGTATGATACAGGTGAATCTGATTCGACTATTATAGATTCGATAGGTGCAAGCCTGACAGCTTTGATATGGGTTAAACTATACGATGCAGCAGGTGTGGCTGAGATTAGATATCCATCCCTAACTATCTTCTTGAGAACGGAATCCGAGCCGCTGAACCAGTGGAATACTGCTTTTTCAACCCCAACTTCCTTAACCATTTTATATGCATCTCCCCATGCAGCCCTAGCATGAATTATAACGGGAAGCTTCCTACTTTCAGCTATGCTAAGCACCTCGCTGAATACCCTCTTCTGAACGTCTCTATCAGTCTTTATCCGGTAATCTAAGCCTACCTCCCCTATGCCTATACAGCTACGTGAAGCTGACCTCAGATATTCGAATTCCTCCTCAAGGTTGAGAGATCCTAGACTCCACGGGTGTATACCGATCGCATGGTACACATAGCCCTTGTATATTTCGGAGAATCTAGCTACCTTAATATTGGATTCCTTACAAGTACCTACAGCTATTATCGCTACTATATTCGAAGATCTAGCTTTAGCTATAGCTCCATGCACATCGGCTATCTCATCTATATGGGAGTGGGCATCCACAACCTGTATACCCAATCATGTATCACCAACCCATACCGTACACCTTTTACGCTGACATCTCGAAAACGGTAGGATTACCTATAACTTAAACTTTAAATTCTCAATCATAGGATACGGTGTTAGAAAGGTAAAAGATTCATGGTACATGTGAAGCTGAAGAGTGGATGTAGCGGTGGATACTTAAGCGAACTTGAATCCATCATATCGTCTACCGATAGGAAGGCTATCTCGATACAGCCATGTATATCAGATGAGGGATATATGGTTAGATACCCGCCCATGGAAGGTATAGGCGAACCGGATTTCAATATCGTCTGCAAACTTATACGAACACTCTACGCTAGCAGGACTATATGCAACCTTACACTCAGGGTAGGTAGGATAGATGATGGAAACGTGGTTTTAACGCTTACACATAATGGGGAGTTGATTATACAACGTATTAGAAGGCTGGAGGATGCCGCTATCTATGCATCGAGAGGATATCGTATCATACTACTCGCTTCCAGATGCAGGTTATGCGGCTTCAGAATTTTCGAATGCATGATAGGCTTATGTAGCGTATGCCTTGAGAAGCTAGAATTCGATGATGAGCGAAGCATATTATCTGAGAATGTACGCGAGCTCCTCTCAAACCTAGCTAGAATCAGCGAAAGCGGATTAGGAGAGATAGAGGAGTATTTAGAGGATCAGCTTAGAAAAATATCCGAGATAATCTGGCTCGCCTACTCTATAGATGAAGCTATCTTATATGCATCGATCATCCTATCGATGATGAATCTATACTCTAAAATACATAATGCTAAGGAATTGAAGAAAATAACTGATTACTTAAACGAGGTATGCTATTCCGATGATATAGAGGAGATTATAAATGGTATAGTTAAATTATGTAAGGAAAAGGGAAAAATGAAGCTTTAAATAGGATCACATACATGAATCAACTATACTCAGCTATGCAAAGCAATCTGATACTTATAGTATCAGATACCTTTAGATACGATCTACTCCATAGAAGATTCCAAGTTAAAGATGGGGTAGTAGCTAATCTGGATAGGGTCGAGAGGTTTTCCTCAGATTCGATAGAGTTT
>JAWCGL010000114.1:0-4442 GCA_038857155.1 Bathyarchaeia archaeon | reverse complement strand
ATGAGCTTGCCGAGGAGATAACAGGACCCACCGTCGAAGCTTTATCTAGGAAGGCTATCGAAGGTAACTGTTACATAATCTGCCCGATAATAACCAGGCATGATGGTAGGATATGGAACTCAGCTATAGTTATAGATAGATCTGGAGAGGCTATAGGCATATACGATAAGGTGCATCCTGTAACCAGCACGTACGACTATACAGCTTTCGAGGATGGCGTAACACCTGGTGGAGATTATCCAGTATTCGACGTGGATTTCGGACGTATAGGTATACAGATATGCTTCGATATATGCTTTCCAGAGGGATGGATCGAATTAGCGCGTAGAGGCGCTAGGATGGTAGTTTGGGTATCAGCCTATAACGGAGGATTCCCTCTACAAGCCTACGCATGTCTCAACAGATACTACGTGGTATCATCGGTTCGTACCGATAGATCTATAATAATAGATCCATGCGGGCGTATACTAGCAGAAACAGACTATATAGCGAATATAGCATACTATGATGTAAGCCTAGACTACATCGTATGCCACCACGATTTCAACTATAGCATCCCAGACCTCATACTAGGAGGGTATGGAGATAAAGTTAGGATCAGATCGTATAGAGATGATGCTCTATTCATAGTCGAATGTATGGATGAAAGTATAAGGGTGGAGGAGCTACAGAGAAGGTTCAACTTCGAAAGCCTCCAGCAGTATACTGATAGACATAGGTATGCGTATACATACATCCACGACGGTAAAATGCCGCCTCCACAGAAAGCCGCTCACGGATCTAGACCTCAATACAGTAAATGGCTGTAGACGGCGGATCAATATGACGAAGGATTTACGGATCCCCCCATCGCCACACTAGTATCGAAGCGAAAAATTGATAACCCACCCCTCTCACCTAACTAACATACTGAAAGCGGTGGTGGTCTAGTCTGGTTAGGATAGGGGCCCCCCAAGCCCCTGATCGCGGGTTCAAATCCCGCCCACCGCATCGGATCTTACGGAGGATCTAGTATATATGGAGCGAGAGTATTCTAAACACCTCATTTCATCCGTTCTGGTTAAACCGGTTTCAGCCGATTGCAACCTCTCATGCACCTATTGCTTCTACCTACCTAAATCCAGCCTCTACCCTGAGGAGGATACTCATAGGATGAGCGATGAAGTTTTGATGAAGCTTACAGCTCAGATCCTCTCTCTATCTGGCGAAGCCGTATCTTTCTGCTGGCAGGGTGGAGAGCCTACCCTAGCTGGTATAGACTTCTACAGGAAAGCTATACGATACCAATCCATGTTTAAACTTCCTTTCCAGATCATCGAGAATAGCTTGCAGACGAACGGTATACTCATAGACGATAGATGGGCTAGCTTCCTATCTAGATACGACTTCCTAGTTGGTGTAAGTCTCGACGGACCTAGAGAGGTACACGATCTCTACCGTAGGAATCGTGGAGGGGTAGGCTCCTACGAAGCTGTTATCAGATGTATAGATACGCTGCGTAGATATTCCGTGAAATTCAATATACTGACTGTAGTAAACAACCTCAATGTTAAGGATCCTAAAGGTCTCTATAGGTTTATGGTAGGTATGAGCTTCAAATACCTCCAATTCATACCGTGTGTAGAGAGGAACCCATACGGAGGGATAACAGACTATTCGGTAGCACCAGGAGACTACGGTAGATTCCTATGCGAAGTATTCGATGAATGGTTTAACGACGGCAACCCTGAAACCTACGTTAGAGACTTCGAGGATATACTGATATCCTACGTATTCGGTGATACACCTAGCTGTATATTCGGACGTAGATGCGGTAGGTATATAGTAGTAGAGTATAACGGAGACGTATATCCATGCGATTTCTACGTCGATCGTAGATGGCTGCTAGGGAATATAATGGAGGATGATCTAGAGGATATAGTTACGAGCGAAAGATTCATCGAATTCGCATCTATGAAGGATAGACTCAGAGAACGATGCGGAGATTGTAGATGGCTAAATTATTGTAATAGCGGGTGTCCTAGGCATTGGGAGATCAGAAATTATTCTGAGAACCATCTCTGTAGCTCGTATAAGACGTTTTTCGAATATGCTCACGATAGATTCGTTATGCTTAAAAATGCTATCGAATCTAGCATGGACATAAAGCATCCGCTCATATCGGAAACGGATCCATCTCGTGCGGCTCATAGGATCTAGGCGGAGTAACCCTAGCATCTGGTGGAGGCGGTATATAGCCTCGAGTTAATAGCGGATCGTTCGTCCCCTTCATCCAGTTATGCAGCTTAGAACGCATATACCTCAGTATATCGCTGTAGCTTGGGTCATCGGCTAGGTTAACCTTCTCCAGCGGATCTCTATGTAGATCGAATAGCATCTCGATAGATCGAACCATATCGAAGTATCCATATCTACGAGCAACCTCCTTAGATGGGCTTGGATCCACGTTAGGTGGGAGCCAGTATGGTCTCCACTCGAAGCTCCTGATATACTTGTACCGTTCCGTCCTAACGCCTCTAATAGGATCGTAAGCTGCATGATATGTAAGCTCTAGGTATACCTCGTCATGTATCCTATCAGTTTCACCTCTGATCAACGGAAGTATACTCTTACCATGAACCCCTGATGGTATGGGTACACCGCATATATCTAGTATCGTAGGCATTATATCGATATTCGATAGGAGCGCATCGATTCTCCTACCTCCACAGAATGGTTCGGGTCCACATACTAGTAGAGCGACTTCAACCCCTGGATCGAAGAGTGTAGCTTTAGCTCCTGGGAAAGCTATACCATGATCCGTAGTGTATATGAATACCGTATCTTCATGTAACCCCGTATCTTCCAATGCATCCAGTATGTAGCCTATACTCTCATCCATCCTATGAACAAGTAGGTTTAACCCACCGATATCTCTTCTAACATCCGGCTCATCGGGTAGGTAGGGTAGAGGCTTTATACAATCTATAGGCCCCCTATACTCAGGGAACGGTCTATGGGTTTCAGAGAATCCCACCATAGCGAAGAATGGTTTTTCAGGTTTAGATCTTATAAACTCTAATAGTAGAGGTGTGACATCGATACATGAGTTACTCTTACCCTTCGATACGTTCTGATATCCTAGAAGGTATGGATCCGGCGATTCATGCTGGAAGCCGAATAAGTATGTTCGATAACCATTCTCCGCGAGTATAGCTGGTAGGAGTTTACATGCGCCAAGCCTAAAACCTCTATGAGTTAAACCTATTAATCCATGGTTATGCGGATGCAATCCAGTCAATATAGATGCACGGCTAGGGCTACATTGCGGGGCTGTACAGTATACGTTGGTGAAGAGCGCTCCATCCCTAGCTACCCTATCGAAGTTTGGTGTATCGATGCATGCTCCATAGCATCCTAGATGCCTACCAGTATCATGAGATATGACCATCAGTATATTTAGTTTTCTCATATTCGATCCTTACACAGGATTAGCCTAGCGATTTAAGTCTTATACCTCGTAGTAGGTTAGGGTTTAGAATGTTAGCTCCAATCCTAATCTTCGATACCTGTATTAGCTATTTATTTAAATATTCTTTGAAGCATCTTTATCGATGTAAGTATAATGAAGATAAAGGTTAGAGCTAGAATAGCTATATCCAACAGATAGATATCTATCGATATAGTGTCATCTACAGATATTCTTAAAGCTTCGGTAGAGCATTTTATAAGCATAAGGTAGGCGATAATCCTGAGCTTGGGAGATAGAAGTTCTAGCGGTAGGAAGACTCCTGAGAGGAAAGCCATCGGGGATCTGATGAAATTGGATAGCATCTGAGCTTCTGGAACCCATTTAGCATATGTAGATATTGGGATGTCGAGCGCTGAGAATGCTAGGATGGGGTTCGAGATAACTGCCCGGAGATGATCGATAGAGGGATCATGGCTATGATCGTGAGGGTTAACCCGAAGAATAAGCCTGCTAGAGCCTTTCCTAGAACTATAGCTAAGGGTGAAACTGATGCGGCTAATAATCTTTCGGATGTATCGGTCTGTTTCTCTAGTATGACCGCCACGGCTTCGATGGATATCGATATACCCTTATTCTACTATCATATATCTAGGATAGCTACTTCGCTTAAATCGCTCAAGCTGTTCATCTTGATTCTTCCATCAGATATCGTGTAAAGTACATTACCTATGTAGATAGCTCTATTTATGAAGAGTTCGCTGTACGTCCATAGCTCCTCTCCCTTTTTGCCGTTAGGTTTAACGTTGTCGATATGCGTTATCCTACCCACATAATCGATGCCAGTATCGGATATTCTCAATATGTATGCACCCTGCCATACAGGCTCTCCGTATGCATAAGGTGGAGGATTTCCACCGTAGAGCTCTAGATCTATCTTCGCTTCCAAGACAGGCAATATTACCAGGTTACTCCTGTAGTCTACGAGTAGAGC
>JAWCGL010000113.1:0-4499 GCA_038857155.1 Bathyarchaeia archaeon | reverse complement strand
GCATCGATAGCTGGAGTGACTGTTTTAACGCATAGGTTAAAAGCTAGATATGGCCATCTCTTAACTGAGAGGCGGTGAAGCTTGTATGGAGTGATAGGGGGAAGCGGATTTGAATCTATTATGAAGCTTGAGGATACTGTAGATATTCGGACACCCTATGGTTCAGTAACGCTGTATACTGGTAAGCTGGGGAGGGTCGATATAGCCTTCCTACCTAGACATGGAATAAGACATGAGCATCCGCCGCATAAGGTGAACTATAGAGCTAACATCTACAGCTTCTATAAGCTTGGAGTGGAAAGGATAGTAGGTTTAAACGCTGTAGGAGGTATAAGAAGGTATATGCAGCCGGGGGATATAGTAATACCGCACGACTACGTAGATTTCACTAAAGTTAGGAGGTATACGTTCTATGATGGCCCTAAAGTTGTTCATATAGATGTATCTCAACCCTACTGTCCAGAACTACGTAGATCTATAGTAAGGGCAGCGTTGGATATATGCCCAGAGAGGTTATGGGATAGAGGGATCTACGTAGCTACAGAGGGTGCTAGATACGAGACGCCAGCTGAGATCGCTATGTTCGCATCACTAGGTTTCGATGTAGTAGGTATGACCGGATGCCCTGAAGCAACCCTAGCTAGGGAGCTTGGAATGTGCTATGCGACGATATGCTTAGTGAGTAACCGAGCAGCTGGACTCCAAGATAGACTTACTACAAAAGAAGTTTTAGTGACAGCTAAAACGTGTATTCCATATATAGCTAAAGTAGTCGAATTAACCTTTAGTAGATATCTACCTAGAGAGAAAGGCTGTAGATGCAGAGAAGCATTACTTGAAGCTGAATTTTAATCAGTGGAAGGGGGTAGAAAACGATCGGCGAAACGCTATGAAACACCCTCTTCTAATTTTCCCGTAGAATCCCTTATCTTGAAGACTAGTATAATAGTTATACCGGTGGTAGCATGAGGAAAACCGTTATCGCTACAGCATTACTAGCTATCGCGGCGATAGTGATTATACCTACAATTTCAGAAGCGTACAGATCTCGCTATGAGGTTAGATCCACTCCTATAGCTACATATAGCGATGAAGAGGAGACATGTGTGCTACAGATTACTAATGGCGGAGCTATCAAGGGTTTACGTATGTTCAGGAACAATCTAATTAATAGATATAAATTAATGAAAATATCTAATAGAATAGAAATTAGTGAAGAATATAAAATGAATATATTAAATATATTAAACAATGATGAAGATGCAAAAGATCTCTTAGAAAAAGGTTATAATGTAACAACGATAATACCTAATATTAAAATTGTAGTACAGGGAAATGGTGAAGTAATATTAAAGGCGATGGAAGCTACAGTGATCCTACGTAAGGATAGCGAGGGAATAGCTTACGTAGAGGTAAATCTTGAACTGGGTAAAGTAACTAGGATAGTTATATTGAGTAAGATAATAATAGAGAAATAGTGCTAATATACCAATTAGGTAATACATCCTCTATATTTTTATTTATTCTCAAGGAAAGACTAGATGTTACGCTAGCTAGTTGAACCCCTCTATCCAGCTGTCCCACGGATGGGTTAACCTATCCATCATCGCAGCCTCTGGATTAAAGGCTATTCTCAGGTAGGCCCGTCAGCCATGGGTCTCCGCTGTTGAGCGGAGATCGATTCTGGGAGAGCTGATAAGTATTGTAATCCTAGAAGCTAATTAATCCTACTCATGGTTAGTTAGACCGAACGTTTATTAGGGAGCGAATCCTTTCTCTCAAAGAGTTGATCTATGGTAGTAGATATAGGTGAGTGTAGAAGGGTTTTTCGTAAAGTTAAGCAAGCTGTTAAATGTATCGTAGGCATAGAGAGGCCTGGGTTGACGCTAGCTATGCAGAGGCTGCCTCCGTATATAGAGGCATATCATCCTATCGGTACACACTACATAGTCGTCAATAGAGATATTCTAGATGAATTATTCTCTAGGACCGGCGATAGGGATTCTATAGAAGCTTACTTATTTCCGTTACTTCTGCACGAATATCTACACTCGTTCGGTTTCGATGAAAATTATACATACCATCTTACGGTCGATATATGTAGCCGGTTATTTGGAGAGAATAGTTTAGCTATGCGTATCGCTAGGTACGGCATATCGACTTTAGCCGGTAGACGTAAAGCTTGGAGCAGGGATGAGGAGAGAGACTTGGAGATTATCGGCGATCTAGATCTGGAGAATCAAAGCTATATAATTTAGATGGGGAAGCTTTTATCCTACTCCATCTATCTAAATTTTAGGTCTCGATATGTATGAGAGATATCTTCGTCAGATAGCGCTAAGAGGTTTTGGTTTTGAAGGGCAGGAGAAGCTTAGAAGCGCTAGTGTATGCGTAGTAGGGCTTGGAGGTTTAGGTTCCATAGTATCGCTGTATTTAGCTGGGATGGGGGTTGGCAGACTTAGGATAGTCGATAGAGATGTGGTGGAGGATGTTAATCTCCATAGACAGATCCTCTACGATATGGGGGATCTAGGGAAGCTTAAATCTTATGCTGCTAGAGATAGGCTTCGTAGATTAAACCCTGAGGTCGATGTAGAAGCTTTAGCCTATCAGATCGATGAAGATTCTATCGAAGAAGTTATTCGCGGGATAGATATAGTTCTAGATGGACTAGATAATTTTAGAGCACGACGTATAGTAAATAGAGCATGCTTCAAGCATGGTATACCGTACGTATATTCTAGCGTCGTAGAAACCTATGGATCTGTGAGTATATTTAAGCCAGGTGAAACAGCTTGCTTCGAGTGCGTATTTAGGGGTGTATCAGACAACGATATACCTAAATGCGAGGAAGTCGGTGTACTACCTGCCGCTGTAGGCGTCGTAGCTTCGATAGAAGTAGCAGAAGCTATCAAGCTTATATTAGGATGGAAGCCGAATCTGATGGGTAGGATGGCCTTCATAGACGTATACTCTTTAGCTTTTCATGTATTCGATGTTTCTAAGAACCCTGAATGCCCTATATGCGGTAAGATATGAAGCGATAAGGTGTGATGCTTTAAAGGGGTAAATAATGCATCGTTTAAGTATAAATACTTCTATAAGATCTTCTGTGGTTTGAGATGAAGGTTGTAGCTGGACCAAGTTCTCAGGATTTAGCGTGTAGGGTAGCTGAGCAGCTTGGTGCATATTTAGTCGAAAGTTCATGGAAGCATTTCCCTGATGGAGAATTCTACTTTAGATTCCATGAGGATATCTCTGGAGAGGAGCTGATAGTTGTTCAAAGCCTCTACCCACCGCAGAATGAGCATATACTTGAGTTATTAGCGATCGTTCATGCAGCTAGAGATCTCGGAGCCTCTAAGATAGCCGTTTTCGCACCATACCTCGCATACAGTAGGCAGGATGAAAGATATCTTCCGGGTGAAGCTGTTACTTCGAAGCTTCTAGCCGATATCCTATGTAAGATAGGTATAGATGCTATATACACAGTCGATATACACAACCTTAAGGTATTAGGGTATTATACGGTGCCAGCTTACAACCTCGTAGCTTCACCATTGATAGCTAGATACTTCATAGAGGATAGGGGGGCTACAAAACCATTCCTCATAGCTCCGGATGATGAGGAAGCAGCTATAAAGAGGGTGGAGGCGGCGTCGAAAGCTTTAGGAGGGATACCATACGATGCATTAGAGAAACGTAGGGATAGGTATACCGGTAGGATAGAGACGAAGGAGAAGGTATTGGGGGTCGAAGAGATGGACGTAATAATAATAGATGACATAATAAGTACCGGTGGGACGGTTGCGAATGCTGCGAGAATATCGAAGAAAATGGGGGCTAGAAAAGTCTACGTCGGAGTAACGCATGCCCTACTCAGAGGGGATGCGTTAAAGCTGATGGAGGAGGCTGGTGTAGACGAGGTAGCGAGTACAGATTCAGTCCCGGCTGTAACTACGAAGATATCTGTCGCCCCTCTATTGAGAGAAGCTTTAATAGAGAAACTGTAGCGTGATAACAGTAGAAGCAACGGGCCGGTCGTCCAGTCTGGTTAGGACGTCCGCCTGACGCGCGGAAGGCCGCCGGTTCGAATCCGGCCCGGCCCATTTTACAATTTTCCTCTATATTAGTTTGGGAGAGGTACCTCTCCTCTAGCCTTACTAGTAAGGTTTAGGTTGTCGAGTAACACTCTAATGAGCTGCTGAGGGTTCTCTAAGCCTCCCATAAGAATTGTAGATGAGCAATATAGAATCGATTATGGATGGAAAAGTGGAGATATATAGTAGCGAATCTAATTTAGATGGATGGAGGTATCCGCGAAAGAGGAGGGGTATCAATCCTTCTATCAAATACCCATAGGTTCGATCCATATTTTCTCCATAGATATGTGAGGGGCGGGGTGGTGGAAGCTCAAACCTTCTAGATGATTATGTCGGGTTAGATTCGGCTTCTGGATCTAGCCCTATCGTCTAGATGGTATTATGTAGACCTATCAT
>JAWCGL010000112.1:0-4516 GCA_038857155.1 Bathyarchaeia archaeon | reverse complement strand
ATAGTTAAAATACGTATTGGCTATAGATGTATAGCTTCATATTTAGATTGCCATGTATGGTGATATAAATATTGAAATATATAGTAAATGATATATGGATAAATTTAGATAAAAATTTTAATAATTTACATTAATAGTATATGTTATTTGAGATTAAAATAAGATTTATTGCAATAATTTAAATTAGCTTTTGATAAGTTTAAGTTTTCTAAAGACTATTAAGACGAGCTTTTCGATTCTTTCCCTCCACACTAGAGCGATTATTATCAACATGATGGTTCCTACGAAAGAGATTATAGAGCCCCATATTCCCATGGACTCTTCTAGTAGCCATATAATCCTTTCACCTAGAATCCCAGCGGTTATGCAAGTCGTGAGTTTTCCTAGTAGGAAGCCTAAGGTGAATTTCACTATATTGAAACCTACGATAGCTAGCGGTATAGCAGCCCAATCATCTGGAAGCGGTGTTACCGCCGCTATGAGGGCTGCTAGAAAGCCGAATCTATTTAGAAGGATGCTGTCTTCGAATGTTTTTACTTTAACTTTTCTAGCGGTATAATATGCTATAACGTAGTGTACGATCTTAGAAGCTGTAGCACCTAGAGCGACTAGTATACCTACGATTATAGAGTTCAGTGTAGGTGTTACCTGTATTATGAGGAGAACTAGCAAGGGATTGGTCGGATTGGTGAAGGGTGCTAGGTTTAAGAGAAATGCTAGGATGAAAACTCCTAGGTAGCCTAGCTCTACGATTCCTTCGATACTTATCGACACAAAACGATTGAGGATATCGTTTACCGTATAAAGTTTATGTCGATGTAACCGTGACATGGATATGACGAGCACGATATGACGAAACATCTACATAGGAAAGGAGAGATAAATCTAGAAGCTATCATATCTGGATTATATCGTAGAGAGGATGCGTATAAGATAGGTGCTATAGCTGTATTCATGGGGGTTGTACGTGGGGTAAGTTCGAAGGGCGAGGTAGAAAGGCTTGAGATAGAATCCTACGAGGAGATGGCTGAAGATAGGTTGGAGAGGATTTGTAAGGAGTTAGAGGAGAGGGATGGCGTAGTAGCCGTAGAGATCCACCATTTCATAGGGGAGTTTAGGGTGGGTGAGGTATTAGTATATGTAGTCGTAGCCGGAAGCCATCGTAGAGAGGTGTTCGAAACCCTTATAGAAGCTGTGGAACGATATAAGAGAGAGGCTCCATTATTCAAGAAGGAGATACTCAGGAGTGGAGATTCATACTGGGTTGAAGAGCATATAATCTAGCCTTCGATTTCTTTGATAATCCTTCTTAAATCCTTTCTAGATAGTATCTTAGAGGAGAGTAGTTCGATCTCATCGTTCAAAACGTAGTTTATCACGGTCTGTATACGATCGAGTAGATCCGTAGCCACTATATATGGCTTAGACTCTACGGCGAGATCCCCGGCGGCTCCGTTGAGGAAAGCTGACGCTAACCCTGCATCAAATGGTGGAGAACCCTGAGCTAGGAATCCTGCTATCAATCCTGTGAGAATATCCCCTGTACCTCCAACTGTCATAGCAGGGTTTCCTGTGAAGTTATACTTTACACGTTTTCCATCGGATACTATATCAATCGGACCTTTAAGTAAGATCACCGCTTCGAACCTCTCAGCCCATTCAGCTACTATCTTACCTCTATCCCTTAGCTTATCCGGGAGGGCTACCCCTGTAAGGATGCGAAACTCGCCTTGATGGGGGGTTAGGACGGCTAATCCTTTAAGCTTAGAGTCTTTAGGTAAAACCTTTAAAGCATCGGCGTCTATCACTATAGGTTTTCTAGCTTCTATCGCTTCATCTACGGTGAGATGAACGGCTGCTATGGTTTCCTCATCGAGACCCAATCCCGGGCCTATAGCTATGGAGTCGCATCGATTTATCCACTCCTTAATGGGTTCAAGGTGGCTTTCTTTCAGGTGGCTTCCAGGAAGTTTAGCCACTATAAGGTTCGGCGTATATGAGGATATTACCAAACCTGCAACTTCAGGAGCTGCTACTACGACAAGATCTACCCCTACTGTAAAAGCAGCTAGAGCCGTTAAGGTAGGTGCGCCTGTGAATACCTCGCTTCCACCTATAACGAGTACCCTACCATAATCGCCCTTATGAGATTTCACCCTCCTAGGCTTAATGATAGCTCTAAGATCGCCTGGTCCAGCATACAACTCGGTTTCATAAGGGATACCTACATCTACGACTACTATTTCACCCGTGTAATCTGGTCTAATCTCTAACCCTGGTTTAACACCGTGGATCGTAATGGTAGTATCAGCTTGAACGGCGCAGCCCAGTATTTCACCTGTATCAGAATCGAGACCGGATGGTACATCTATTGATATTTTAAACCCTCTCATATCGTTAAGCATCCTTATAGCTTCGGATATCGGGGGTTTAACCTCGCCTTTAACACCCACCCCTAGTAGTGCATCGATATAGATTTCAGCTTCTATCCTAGGTATGGATAAGCTATCCGTAGCTACATATGTATCTATTGTAGTTAAACGCGATACGAGAAGCCAGTTTTCTCGAGTACTTCTATGGGAGATTCTATCTGGATGACCTACTAATACCACTTTAACATCAAATCCGCGAGGAGCTAGATACCTCGCCGCTACTAATCCATCACCACCGTTCCCACCTAAGCCACAGTATACGGCAACCCTACAAGGCTTAAACCTACCTGTTACATAATCTGCTACAGCTCTACCAGCTGATTCCATCATCTGAGACTCAGATAGACCTAGGAATCTAGCGTTAGCCTCTATACGTCGTATATCGTTAGAACGAAATCTCTTAGACATAGCTATGCAGACCGGGTAGAATTCAAGGCTTAACTATAACTTTCACAGGGTTACCTCTCCTCTCTACGATCGTATCGAACGCTTCTCTTATTCTGTCTAACTGGAATACATGAGTTATAAGAGGTTTAAGTTTAATCCGACCGGATGAGGCAAGCCTAATCGCCTGTTCATAGACGTTAGCATATCGGAAGACCCCACGTATATCTACCTCTTTATCGATCAACAGAGCCGGATCAAACGTTATGTTCTCCTCGAACATACCTACCTGAACTAGAACCCCTCCACGTCGAACAACCCTTAGGGCATCGTTGAAAGCTTTAGGATTACCTGATACTTCGAATACTACGTCAACCCCCATACCGTTGGTCAACCTATCTACATACTCGATCACATCGGTCTCTACAGGATTTACGGTATATGTTGCTCCAAGCTTCTCAGCAAGTTTCACCCTATATTCGACAGGATCTATAGCTACGATCGATGATGCACCTGAAGCTAAAGCTGCTTGAAGCGTTAGGAGGCCGACCGGCCCGCATCCGAATACAGCTACAGTAGATCCGCTCTCCATACCACTACGCTTAACAGCTTGCATACCTACGGCTAAAGGCTCTATAAGAGCAGCTTCTTCGAAGCTCATATCCCCAACTATCCTATATACGAATGATGCTTTAGCCGGTGAATACTCTCTGAATGCGCCATGTACTGGAGGTGCACCATAGAATACGACATCTGGACATAGATTATACCGACCTATCTTACAGTAATAGCATCTACCACATGGAAAGCCAGGTTCTACCACGACTTTATCACCGACTCTAACGTTATCGATTCCACCACCGACTTCTACGATCTCACCTGAACATTCATGCCCGAGTATCAACGGTTCCTTAACTACGAAGCCACTACATTTACCGGTAGTGTAGAAGTGTACATCGGATCCACATATACCTACCGCTCTTATCCTAACTAAAACCTCTCCATACCTTATTTCAGGTTTAGGCATCTCTTCGATCCTAAGATCGTATGGAGCATAGAGAACAGCAGCTCTCAACCTAGTACACCTATAGAATCCCGATGGATTAGGAGCTATTAACTTTAATCTTTTACGGTGTTATCTCGATACTGTTATTGAACGGTGGGTAGAATACACTACTCAGCGGTATACCGTGAATCTTTAAAGCATCCTCGATCATATGTAGACGGCTTCTTAGAAGCGATATCATAGATAACGTCGTATCGCATACCTTACGGAAGCCATCCATACCCCACAACCTCTCCATATAAGCATATAGACATCTACCTCCACATACCTCGAATTCTATACATAAGACGCAAGGCTCACCTATCTTAGGGGATGCTTTTAACGTATCAAGCCTATCCGAATGTATATCGCCTAATCTACCCCAATCTACATCCACAGCTATAGGGCAAGCTAATACTGATCCATCTGTAGATATAGCATAAGCCTCTACACCAGCTCCGCATGGAGGATAGGAGCCTCCTTCAAGGATGCGTTTTAAACATCCCTGGAAGGGGGCTATTCCGAGAATTGCTCCATCAATCTTCATCTTATAGATCCATAGATCTATAAGATTTCTCAAACCATCTAAATAAGTTTCACACCATCTATCGAAGTTAGACCATGGAGGGGACCAGACTACGTTAAGCTGCCAATG
>JAWCGL010000111.1:0-4542 GCA_038857155.1 Bathyarchaeia archaeon | reverse complement strand
GTTCACCCTCTACGATAAGCTTAGCTAGATCATCGGGGATAGAGATGTCTAGATCCATCGATATATCGATGAGGTTTGGAAGCCTAGATATAAGCGTTCATACATCTAGCATCGATACCTACCCCTCCCCTCCCAAGCCATCCTCATAGCATCTATATTCTCGCCTCTATACTTTAGAGAGTGGCCTGGAGCCATTACGACGCCGCCCATCCTACCGAGCTCTATACATTCATCCACCTCTGCGATAACCTGGCTTGGGGTACCCCTATCTAGAGTCCTAGCGCTCACACCACCCCATAGAGTGATCCTACCATGGAAACATCTAAGTATCCCAGCCCAATCGTTACATTCACGCTGGATATTCAGTATATCGATACCCATATCCACCAGGTCAGGTATCAATAATTCTACGCATCCATCGCTATGGAGGTAGCAGAACGCCCCGGCATCCTTAACGGCTCTATAAAGCCTTTCATGTCTAGGTTTCAGGAAGCGCCTCCACCATCCAGGTGGGAATAGAAGCCTATCCTCCATACCCCAATCGTCACCATACATAACTATATCGAAATCCGCCTCTCTGAGAACGGTATCTAGAACCTCAAGCTTAACCTCGACCACCATATCCATAAGCTCATCCACAGCATCCGGGTGAAGCTTAGACCATACGAATAGCTTAGGTATACCGCCTACCAGTAGCCACGCTCTCTCGAATACACCCCAACCATGACTAAGAGCTAGAAGGCTAACGCTACGATCAACCCTGCGAATACCTTCAAGGATAGGTTCAAGCAACCTATCCCTAGATATCGAGGGCGGATTATACCTATCTAGATCTCCCAGGGTCTTGATAGGATGATCGACTGGGAATCCATCCGAGAACGGATCCCTGAGAACCCATACAACACCCCAATCATCCACGCCTTCACTCCTATGCTCCACCAATCCATGCTCAACTATCCTGACGGATCCATCGAACATAGGGCATGGAAGCCACCATGGCTCCGCCCACTCTATAGCCGAGAGGATATTCTCCTTCGGGGAGACATCGAACAACTCATAAACCAAATTCCACATCTACGAGTATTTATATATTGATCTGCAGAGTATGCTAAGGTCTACTAAACCCTACCCAGCATAACCTGATAAACGTAAACTTTAAATCGTATACAGATATCTGTATACGCAAATATGTCTACAGTGGTAAGCGTTAGGGTGGATAGGAAGCTGAAGGAGGAGGCTGAAAGGCTGGGGATAAATATACATGATCTTATCGAGAAAGCTCTCAAGGAGGAGGTGGAGCGGAGGAGGAGGGAGGAATTCGGGAGGATCGTAGATACACTGTTGAAGGGTATGGAGGCGGTCTCGGAGGAAGAGTTTATAAGGGTGGTTAGGGAGTGGAGGGGGAGGAGGGGGTAAAGAATCTATTCGATGCTTCAGCGATCTATCCTCTATTGAAGAAGCTTAAAGCATCTATCTACGATGTTATCGAAGCTATAGGTGTTCTAGATCTAACTAAGTACGAGGTGGGGAATACTATATGGGTGGAGGCTGTGAGGGGTTTGATCCCCGATTGGCTCCCTGTATCCAGGGCATGGTCGGATGTATTCAAAATTATCACAGAGCTGGAGATCGATGATGTATCAGGTGTAGAGGAGATAGCTATGAAGCTTAACCTAACATTCTACGACGCCTCATACATATACGTAGCATACAGGAGGAGCCTCACCCTAGTCACCGAAGATAGAGAGATGAGGAGGAAGGCTGCCGAGATGGGTGTCGAAGCGGTAGCGGTGGATGAATTCATAGAATCTATGAAGCGGATACAGTAGCCATAGGGGTGGAGCCCCCCGCGACGAGGTTTAAAGATGAGCCGTCGGAGACGATATCTTAGCCGGGATAGTTCTCCCCGTAGCTTCCATGCAGGATGCCTAGGTTTAAAGGAGGGGTTGTAGCGTCTAGGAGGGATGGTGGATAGCGGGTAGCTATCTACTCTAAACGTTGATGCGGCTCACCCTAGCTTCTTCGATCAGGGTTAAGGCTACCGATGATAGGGTTAGACACATAACTGAAGCCTCTACTAAGCTTACCTCCTGCCCCAGGGCTATGTAGGCTAGGATCGATGCACCTATAGGTTCACCTAGAGCTACCGATGTAGCGATACTCGTCTTCACGTATCTAAGCATATAGTTGAGTAGCGTATGCCCCCCGATCATGGGTATCAAGGCTAGTAGGATGAAGTATAGGTAGCTATGGATAGAATGGTATACGATATTATCTCTAGCTGCTAGACCGTAGGCTAGGAGGGAGAGGGAAGCCGAGCTGTAGGTTAGACTGCCATAGTCTAGTAGGCTTACCTCCCTCCTAAGGAGCCGGCCGAGGGAGAAGTAGCATGTAGCGGCTAAAGCCCCTGCGAAGGATAGGATTACACCCCTAACATCGTATCCACCTAGAACCCAGGGTTGGGTGAATAGGATGACTCCTAGGAACCCTAGGGTTAACCCTAGGATTTGGAGGGGCGTAGGCTCCTCCCTGAAAACGATCATATCTGGTATAACCGATAGGAGTGGGTAGGTTACGACAATCGTAGTGCTAACAGCGACGGGTATTAGGAATAGCGATTCCATCCATAGGAGGAAGTGGACGGCTAGAGCAAAACCTGAAAGGCATGAGTATAGTATGATCCTAGGATCCGGCTTAGATGGTATCCTAGGGGATGTTAGGAATCTAGCAGCCCATAGGATGGAGGCAGCTATCGTAACCCTCCAGAAAGCGCATGGTAGAGCACCAGCTTCGGAGAGGAGCACTAGGATTGAGGCTGAGGAGAAGCTTAGGAGGATCGTAACCCATAATAGGGATAGCTTCAGGTAGACGGTAAACCTAGCCCCTCCGATCGGCTCCTCCAACCCTCCACCCCCTAGCTACGGGAAATCTACCCCGGGATATCGTTTAAAACCTTACGAAAGCCACCCTGCACATATTAGATACATGCTTCGAACGGTGTATGGATGCCACCCCTCTATATATGCTTTGAGGAATGCTTTCTTAGAGGATATCTCCCGTATCCTCTAGCTTCATCCACCATCGCGTAGATATTCTCTACTCTGACGTTTGCATGCAGCGAGTTGCTCGATGTTAGTATGAAGCCTCCTCCTTCAGCCGCAGCATCTATACATCTCCTCACATCCCTTCTTACGTCTTCTTCGCTTCCGAATGGAAGTATATATTTGCAATCGACGTTCCCGGCTAGACAGATCCTCGATCCATACCTCTCCTTAACATCCCTTAGATCCATAGCTCCAGGCTCTATAGGGTGTAGGCATCTCACACCTGATTCTACGATATCATCTAGTATCGGGTATAGGTTTCCATCTGAATGCTTCAATACGGGTATCCCATAACTCTCTCCTATACGGACTATCTCCTTCAAATTCTGTAGCTCATACTCTCTAAACATAGCTGGATTCATCATAGGACCCCTGCTATCGGCGTAATCATCTGTTACGAAGATAGCATCGACACCAGCTTCAGCCATAACCTCGGCGAAGCCTCTGCATGATCTAGCTATCTTATCTATAAGCTTCCTAGCGAAGGATGGCCTACGATACAGGTCTACCAGGATCCTATCTATACCACCCCTCACTTGGAATGCGAAATGCCATCCGCTATGGCATTGCGCTATGACAGCTATATCCCTACCCCTAACCCTCCTCATGATTATATCTATCATCTCCAATACATCTGGATGGAACGGGTCAGGCGGATCATAGGATTCAAGATCATCCTCAGAGTAGACGGTGCCATCGACGAAGAATGTAGTCTTAGCCTTCTCGCTAGCCTGCATAACCCTACCCCAATGATCGACATATCTCTCGCTATCGATACGCCTAGGCCTATAACTCTTCGTAGTAAGCGAGTAATCGGATAGAGCGGGTGCTGCATCGAAGCCAAGCTTCAAGCATGCCTCTACGAGTGAAAGCCTATAATCCAGCGATCGACCCCAATCCTCGCTACCACCAGCCATACTGAAAACCCTACCTGAGAATGCTCTACCTAGAACGGCATCCACGATAGGAGGATCTAGGGCGAGATCGGTTACAGGAACACGGTCAGGCTCACCTAGATCCAAAGCCTCGAGAAACCTATCCCTACGATTCATCGCAGATTAAAGATAGTCTGCAAAGATATAAAACCTTAATCAGCTACCCTGAAAATCAGCCTCCATCATCTTTCGATATACCTTGGGGAGGGTGTAGGTTAAGCTAAAGCTATGCGGATCTGGAGAGTTAGGTTGTGAGGGAAGCCTTCCTTGATCGTATGAAGCGAGGATAACATCTATCTATGAACTTAGATGTGGAGGCGCTAGGTAAACCCGCCGACGTGGTATACCTTTTAGGTAATCGAGCGTGAAAGCTTTATAACGTGTAACCTGCGTTTAAATTAATCCTCTAAATTAGAGGGAGATTTATGGCTAGGTTGAATGTGAAGACGCTAATCGTAGATGATGCAGTGCCAGGAGCGAACGCTGTAGTCGGTATGGCTATG
>JAWCGL010000110.1:0-4549 GCA_038857155.1 Bathyarchaeia archaeon | reverse complement strand
TTGTAGAAGCCTCTGACGCAGCCTATATCGATATAGAGAAAGGCAGGATATCACTGGAGAACGTATACTTCAGCTATAGCGATACCCCTGTCTTCGAAGATTTTAACCTAGAGATAAACCCAGGAGAGATTTTAGCGGTCGTAGGGCCTACAGGTGCTGGTAAGACTACTCTAGCTAACCTTATCCTAAGATTGTATGATCCTCAGAAAGGTGTCGTTACCATAGATGGGGTGGATGTTAGGAGGATTAGGATATCATCGCTACGCAGACAAACCGCTCTAGTACCGCAGGAGCCGATACTATTCGAGGATACGGTTATAGGGAATATAAGGTATGGTAAACCGGATGCTTCTGATGAAGAGATAGCGGAAGCTATAAGAATGCTTGGGTTAGAGGAGCTTATAGAAAAGCTTCCTAAAGGATTCCATACACGCGTAACCGAGGGTGGAGCAAACCTCTCCGTAGGTCAAAGGCAGCTTATAAATATAGCTAGAGCTTTGATAAGGAATCCGAAGATAGTCGTACTCGATGAAGCTACGAGCAGTGTAGATCCATACACCGAGAGCCTATTGCAGAGAGCTTTAAAGAAGCTTCTCGAAGGTAGAACATGTGTAATAATAGCTCACAGACTATCTACGACGTTCCTAGCAGATAGAGTCATAGTACTGGATAAGGGTAGGATAATCGAGGAGGGCAGTCATGTCGATCTACTGAGAAAGGGGGGAGTATATGCTAAACTATATGAAGCTCAGCTCGGAGAAGCTGCTAAAGCTATAAGAACCGTAATAGGCTAGCTTCACACCCTTAACCCCAGGCATTATTCTTTCTTTCACCGGCTCTGTTAATGCTTGTATAACGATAGCGGGGTTCCTATTCGAAACTCTAGTTATGGATTATCATATCCATTAGATTTCTCTACAGAGGATTGGGGCTTCTTTATCATCTACTCAACGATTATCGATGCTATCTACATAACTCACTCAGTGAGTTACGTTAATAAAGTATGTTTGTCTAATTTTATTTTAGGTATGCAGATCCAGTTAGATGAGGTGGATAGGAAGATACTGGAGATACTTCAGCGTAATGCTCGTACTCCGCTTAAACGTATAGCTTCAGCTTTAAACGTAAGTGAGGGTACCGTGCATGTTAGGCTTAAGAGGCTTCTAGCTAGCGGTATAATACGAGGCTTTCATACGATCCTCGACGAGGAGAAGCTAGGTTATAGCGTTAAAGCTATAGTAGCTTTGAAAGCCGATCCATCGATGTATAGCCGTATACTCGAATCCCTAAGAGAAGTGGATGGCATAACAGAGATCTACGATGTAACCGGTGAATACTACGCTATACTTAAGGTTAAAACTACTAGTAGGGAGGAGCTTGCAAACATAATAGATCGTATAGGCTCTATAAAGGGGGTGCAATCGACGTCTACTATGATAATATTGCGGACGATAAAGGAGGACCCGACGCTTAAGATCTGATGCTTCTAGTACGTGGAGGATTCGGTAGTTTACCTATCCTCCTCCTCACCTCTTCAGGCCATTCATCATATTCGAATCCATGCTGAGCTAGGAAAGCAGTAACCCATCTTGTTAAACCGAACCCGGCGCATCCAGTCCATATCTCTCTATCCTTAACTTCACGTATATTGAAGCTTCTAACGTATTTATCTTTGGCACATGTGTATGCGCCTATCTCTAGCCACTCACTCTCCCCCCTACCTCCTCTGTAGGGTAGCCACACCTCAAGGTCGACGGTTGGGTAGCCTTCAGGCTTAGATATATCCACATATGTCTTACTAGCTTCCTCGCTACCCATATAGAACGGTGCACCTACGACTAATCTAGCTTCAAGTTCGAGCATCCTATCCGCAAGCCTATAGGATTCTTCGGCAATCCTATCTCTAAACTCCACTGCTTCATCCATAGATGTAAGCCATACCGCTTCAAGCCTATAAAACTCTATGGTACGCTCTAATCCTCTAACACCTTTCCCCTCCCATCTCCACGTCCATCCACTCTGATCGTATACCCTCACCGGTAGATCCTCATCCATATCCACGTATTCGCCTGAGAAGAATTGGTAAAACGGTGTACACTGCGCAGGTTCTAAAACATATAATGGCCCCTCAAGCTCCCTCCTCAATAGATCTAGATCTATCCTCCTCCTCGCTGTGAAATCTCTCTTGAAATCTACAAGCGCATCCTCACGTCTAGGTGGAACCATACAGTATATCATACCCTCAGCCAGATGATCCAGGTATCCAGGCATCCTAGCTATAACGTGAATAGGTGTAAGTTTAGGTAGCATCCATTCCTCGAAGCCTAGAGGTTTGAGTATACCCTCTATTATCATGGCTCTTATAGTATTGAGTAGGGCTGTTATCGGCGCCGTAAGTATCCATTGACCCCTACCAGGATAACGTCTAGCCCATCCTATCTTGACGATCGATTCAGCTACATCTCCACTGAACTTCACAGTCTTTTCGCCTGTATACTTCAACGTATATCCTAACGGTACGAACTTAGCTTCGACAGCTTCAGCGGATACTGTAGGCTTAGGCTTCGCTTCAGATAATAGTAGGTTGACTATCCTATCTACTACCCTATCCTCAAGATCCTTCTCGCTAAGATTACGGAATTCTATCGCATAGTATTCGCCTATATCCTGAAGGATAGCTACCCCCTCCATGATGGGGGATACACGGCTGTAATCCATCTTAGGAAGCCCCTCGACAGAGTATCTCTCTATGGTTAAGCCTCTAACGCCTATCTTATGCTCCCCACCTAGCTTCTCTGATAGATACCTTCTAATCCTGAGGAGCGCATCGTGAGCTCTCACATAACGATCCGATACTATACGTAGCCTTAAGTAATGGCTATCCACACCCCACCAATCTATCTTCGCCCCCTCAGCTCCGCTAGGCGCCCCCCTTCTAAGGAGGGGTTTAACCTCCTCTAGATATCCGGATACTTTATCCGTTATATCCTCCAGGCTACGGCTGGCTTTAATACTAGCTTCGAGCCTAAATACTATATCCATAGTATACAGCTCCTAAGCTAAGGATAAAAATAGGGTTTAAACGAGCTATATAGGTGTATCCTCTACCCGTCTAGACCATGCAGTTATATATCTACAGCATGATCGCATACGCATCTAATACGAGTTTAGCTACCCTACTCATATCCAACCCGGTGGTATTCACCACAATATGGTAGAGACATGGGTTAAGCCAATCTAGCTTGTAGAATCTTCTCACGAGAGCCTCACGTTCTGCATCGCTAGCCTCTATCTCCCTCATAGCTTCACTCAGACTTATACTCCTAGTCTTAGAGATATGCTCCGCTCTAAATCTCTCATCAGCTACGAGTAGGGCTTTCAGGAAATTCTTCCTAGGTAGGAAGAAGAATGCAGCTCTACCTTCGATCACAACTTTACTTTCAGCGTTAGCAACCTCATACGTATAGCTTTCGAGGATCCTATCAAGGTTTATCTCACCAGATCTTATATGCTCCTGGAAGCCTGCGAAGCTCTCCCCCCTCTCCACTACAAGCCTCTTCAGTATACTCTCGCTATTATAGACCTTCGCACCAGTCTCCCTAGCTATCGCCTCAGCTACTTCGGTGCATCCAGCTCCAAGCTGGCCAGCTAAAGCTATCTTCAAGGTGGACACCGTAAACTATCTAGTATAGATGAGATTTAAATTTTAGCTCTACAAAAACTCTATTATGCACAGCGATCCAAGGGAAGTTCGGATAATAGGCGTTAAGCTCCCTGAGGTTAAGCCTGGCGACGATATAGGCTGCCTAATAGTCGATGCATGCATGGAGCAGGGTGTTAAACTCGATGATGGAGATATAGTGGTTGTAACCCATAAAGCAGTATCTAAAGCCGAAGGCTATATATACAAACTTAGCGATATACCTCCATCGATATTCGCTGAGAGGATAAGCCTAGAGCTTGGGAAGGACCCTAGACATGTAGAGTTGATTCTCAGACAAGCCAGACGTATAGTTAAGATGAGGGGCCCTCACATCATAACGGAGACTATACATGGATTCGTATGCGCTAACAGCGCTGTAGATCTATCCAACGTATCTGGTGGGGATACAGCTGTAACCCTACCTGAAGATCCAGATTCATCTGCTATGAGGGTAGGGTTGAAGATAAAGGAGCTTACAGGTGTAGATATAGCCGTGATTATAAGCGATACTTTCGGTAGAGCTTGGCGTAGAGGTCTTACAGATGTAGCGGTAGGCATATGGAATATGAAGCCTCTGATAGACTACAGAGGGTTGAAGGATCCATACGGATACGAATTAAGGGCTACCGTCGTCGCTGTAGCCGATGAGGTAGCATCCGCCGCAGAACTTGTGATGGGGAAAACTGAGGGTATACCGGTAGCTGTAGTTAAAGGCGTTAGATACGAGAGGGGTGAGGGATCGTATAGGGATCTAGTAAGACCTTTAGAGGAGGATCTATTCAGGTAGGTGAAAACTGCTTAAGCTCTTCTATTCTATGTATAAACCTCCTAGCAGTAGGTCCTGGA
>JAWCGL010000109.1:0-4580 GCA_038857155.1 Bathyarchaeia archaeon | reverse complement strand
GAATTCCTCGACACCCAATCCCACCCTACTCTCACCTAGCGGAACCTCGCTTATCAGTAAAGTCGTACAATCCATACTCCATATAATCCTACCTAGAAGGCTATGCAGTACTATCCTGAGATCGCTAGGATCCTTGAGAGTCTGAGCTAAAGCTGAGAATGAATCTATAGTTAAACGTTTGGCTTCTATCTCCTCTACAGTCTCTATGATAGACTCTATAGCAAGAGGCAGACCAGACTCCTTCACCGCGAGTAGATCTAGAAACCTGAACATATCCTCAGTTTCGAGTCTCTCGAAATCCAAACCTATTCTAGACATACTCGAGTAGAAGCTGGACTTCTTCTCTGCGAAGCTTACATAGACACCGGGTTCGCCGTAATCCACAGCCCCTCTATACAGGAATTTAGCTGAGAACATAGTCTTACCAGTACCAGGGTTACCTGCTACAATGATCAAACCACCTCTAGGTAAACCTCCGAGAACTTTATCCAGCCCATCGATACCTGTAGGTGTAAGGGTAATGTTACCCGATGTGGATCTATCCTTAGGATATGGTTGCTTACATCCTCTTCTATCCAAACCTCCTCTCGAAGTAAAGATTCCGGTTAGAGAGAATATAAATTGTATGGTATGCAAAGGGTATAAAAGATTTCTAGCTCCATTCCAGGGATGGTTTCCAGAATAATTCTTAATAGCATTAACCGCCTACCCAAATCTGTGGGGGGCGTATATTGGTTAGGGAGGCAGATATAGATAAGATGATATCTATGATGAGTCTTGAAGAGAAATCTAGGTTCGTCGTAGGTGTCGGGCTACCAGGCTGGTTTGGGAGCCCGCATTCAAGAGTCCCAGGTGCTGCAGGTGAAACCTACCCTATAGAGAGGCTTAGCATACCTTCGATAGTGCTTGCAGATGGGCCTGCTGGTCTTAGGATAAACCCTATCAGGGAGGGTGATGAGAGACGATTTTACGCTACAGCTTTCCCAGTAGCCGTTATGCTCGCTTCGACCTGGAATAGAGATGTTTTGGAAGCTGTAGGTAGAGCTATAGGTGAGGAGGCTAGGGAGTACGGCGTCGATATAATTCTAGCACCTGCTATGAATATCCATAGGAACCCCCTCTGCGGTAGGAATTTCGAATACTATTCTGAGGATCCCATCCTAACAGGTGAGATGGCGTCATCCTTCGTTAGAGGAGTACAATCTCAAGGTGTCGGAGCATGCCTTAAACATTTCGCGGCTAACAACCAGGAGACGAACCGTATGCTTATAGATACGCTTGTATCTGAGAGGGGGTTGAGGGAGATATATCTTAGGGGGTTTGAGATAGCCGTTAAAAAGTCGAAGCCCTGGGTTGTTATGAGCGCATATAATAGGTTGAACGGTGTATACTGTTCTCAGAGTGAATGGCTTCTAACACAGGTTCTGAGGGGGGAGTGGGGGTTTGATGGGTTCGTAGTATCTGATTGGTATGCTGGCGACGATCCTGTAGAGCAGATGAAAGCTGGTAACGATCTGATAATGCCTGGTAAAGCTTATCAGATAAGCTCTAAGAGGAGGGATGAAGTTGAAGAGATAACCCAAGCCGTTATGGATGGTCGGCTCAGCTTAGAGATTCTAGATAGAAACGTTAAGAATATTTTGAGGGTTATCGTTAACTCGCCCTCGTTTAAAGGATATAGATACTCTAATGTGCCTAACCTAGATGAGCATGCTAGGACGGCTTACGAAGCAGGTGCTGAAGGGGTTATACTTCTTAAGAACGAAGGTGCCCTCCCTCTAAGCCTGGATACTAGGATAGCCGTATTCGGGACGGGGCAGATAGAGACTGTTAAAGGTGGAACTGGTAGTGGTGATACCCATCCTAGATATGTAATATCGATTATCGATGGTATGAAGGAGAGGGGCCTTATGATCGATGAAGAGTTAGCTGAAGTTTACCGTAGGTATGTAGACTGTATGAGGGGTAGGGATGAATACCGTGTAAAGACGGGTTTACTAGGTGAGCCTAGAGCTCCTAGCCTACCTCAAGATTTCCTAAGCGAGGATGAGATAGAGAAGCTCGCCGAGAAGGATAGCGTAGCAGTCTTCGTATTGAGTAGAGTCTCTGGTGAAGGCTACGATAGAAAGCCTGAGAAGGGAGACTTCTATCTGAGTGACGATGAGAGAAGCCTATTGGAGAAGGTATCTAGGATATTCCGCAGGCGTGGGGGTAAGATTGTAGTCGTATTGAATATAGGCTCCCCGATAGAGGTTGTAAGCTGGAGGGATCTAGCTGATGGCATCCTCCTAGTATGGCAGGCTGGACAGGAGATCGGAAGGATAGCAGCCGATACGCTTATAGGTAGGATAAACCCATCTGGAAAGCTACCCGTAACATTCCCCAGAGACTATGACGATGTCCCTTCATGGAGCTTCCCAGGTGAACCGGAGGATAATCCTCAAAGGGTTGTATACGAGGAGGGGATATACGTAGGCTATAGATACTATGACACCTTCGGGGTTGAACCGGCATATGAGTTCGGGTTCGGCTTATCCTATACAAAGTTCGAATATAGAGATCTAGAGTTGGAGAGGATCGGAGGATCTATCAAGGTAGGGTTCGAGATAGAGAATACAGGGAGTTATCCTGGGAGGGAGGTTGCTCAGGTATACGTTAAAGCTCCTAAGGGGAGGATAGATAGACCGTTCCAAGAGCTGAAGAGTTTTCATAAAACCAGGCTTCTAAACCCTGGTGAAGTAGAGAGGGTAGAGTTAGAGCTGGATCTTAGATCGCTGGCAAGCTTCGATGGATGGTGTTGGCTGCTAGATAAAGGCGAATACGAGGTTAGGGTAGGGTCATCATCTAGGGATATAAGGCTTATAGGAAGGTTCACTATCGAAGAGGAAGAACGCTATAATCCATAGCCTAATCTAGCCATCCCGATAGAGGTGGAGGCGCCTGTCGAAGCAAGATCCCTGCCTATTCGAATTCGATCCAGCTAAGCTTAGAAGTATAGAGAGGATAATCGTGGTAGGCGATATACATGGAGACTATGATTCGTTGAAGAGAATTTTAAACTTAGTAGATATGGATAGGGATTTCCTAGTCTTCCTAGGGGATTACGCCGATAGAGGGCTGTATGGAGTAGAGGTTATAGATATGATAGTAGATCTGCTAGAGAGATTCAGCGATAGAGTCCTAGCTTTAAAGGGTAACCATGAATGTTATAGCGATGATGGTGAACCTACATTCTATCCATGCGATCTGGTGTATGAAGCTGAGAGGAAGAAAAGCGGGTGGATGCGATACTTCTTAGAGGAGCTCAAACCCTTCATAGAGAGACTATACCTAGCTGCTGTAATACCTGGAGAGATACTGATGGTTCATGGAGGTGTATCGAGTAGGATTAGAAGCTTAGATGATCTAAGATACCCAAGCCTAGCGGTGGAGAGGGATATACTCTGGTCTGATCCGTGGGGTGGGTATGGAGAATACCCTAATAGAAGGGGGGTCGGTGTAGAATTCGGTATAGATATCACGGAGAGCATCTGTGCTAAGCTAGGGACTAAGATTATAGTTAGAGGTCATGAGCCTATGAAAGCCTTGATGGGGCCATACAGCGAGCATAACGGTAGGGTAGTTACGGTAAGCTCTACCAGAGTCTACGGTGGGGAACCCTTCATATTAGTTATAGATTCATCAGCTCCACAACGTATATCGTATAAATTCCTAAGATAGCCCGATCATGCTACACCGGTATAGTGGCGATTCAGCAGTATTAGGCGCCGTCCTCCATGCCACCTAGATCCCAGAAGCCGCTTCGTATAAGATAGCTCCTCGCATATATAGCTAGGATATCAGCTACAAACAAGGTACACTCGCCTACATTCAACCTATCTGAGACCCTACATTCGAGGAATCCATAGTATCCATCAATACCTAGAACTCGATAGACCTAGATTCTAAAGGCTCGAGCCCTATAGGCTAAATCCATATACTCCTTAACTATGATGTTAACGGTAAACCATTTATCCTTAGCGTACCCTATCATATATAGGAGAAGAGCTGTAGAGTTCTTACTACCAGAATGGTATATCGACTAGAGCCATCTCTCAAGAGGGGGGATGGAGTAGGGTTCATCGAATCACCCCCAGATATGACAGATACTATCATCAAAGTTTAACAAGTCCACCATATTTACATCTTATCGATAGAGTTATTCTTAAGTTAGATAGTTAAACGTATCTGGTAGAGATGGGTTATGTCTAGGTTTGTCGTTCATGAGCATATGGCTAGGAGGGCTGGTCTACACTACGATCTAAGGATAGAAGTGGATGGCGTGTTGAAGGATTGGGCTTTTAGGAAGCCTCCACCGGAGGAGGTAGGCGTTAAGAGGTTTGGTGTAGCTCAACCTGACCACGATCTATCATGGCTTGATTTCGAAGGTGAGATAGATGATGGGTATGGAGCTGGTGTTATGAGGATATGGGATCAAGGCTCATACAAACTGGTAAAGAGGATGGATAACTCGATAACCCTAGAATTCTCAGGAAACAAGCTTAAAGGGAGATATACGCTTGTAAAGTTCAAAGAAGGAT
>JAWCGL010000108.1:0-4603 GCA_038857155.1 Bathyarchaeia archaeon | reverse complement strand
TATGGAATTCTATAGTAGGATTCTTCAGCCAGTTTACATACGATGTGATGATCGCATGTATATTTACAGCTATATCGGCTTTCATAATAGTATCCGCATCCGTAGGATTATCTAGGATATTCGTAGACGTCAAGCTTCAGAGGGAATATATGGCTCTGCTCTCGGAGTATAGATCGCTTCTAAACGAAGCTAAACGTACAGGCGATCCGAAGATACTATCGAAGGTGAAGAAGAGGAAGGCTATGGTGGAGCATATGGGGTCCAAGGTATCTATGCAGAATATGAAGATGATGGCGGTGTCGATGATAGTATTCTTCCTAATGTTCAATATACTTACGTTCGCATTCCAAGGCAGACCTGCAGCGGTAGTTATACTCTACTCTTATAGTGAAGCCGCCATCCTACCATTCTATATATGGTATACGATCTGCAGCTTCACAGCTGGTAGAATCCTATTTAAACTGCTCGGGCTAGAAGCCTCCGGGCAGCTTCGCAGCTCCACCTGAAACCTTTAAGTCTATCCTCTTAGATTCTCCATGGATCGGGTGTCAGGTATGGGTAGATCGAGGTGCGCCGTCTGCGGTGGAATTATGCATGGGGTAGATCAGAGGATGGATACCAGGTCTTCGCGTAGACCTGAAAGATCCTACGGAGGATATATATGTCATAGATGCCTAGAGAGGGGGGTTCGGGAAGCTGTTAGGAGGTGGGTATCGAAGGCTTGGTCGTCATAACTGTAAGCGGGCTTCACGGATCGGGTAGATCTACTCAAGCCAAGCTATTAGCTGAGACGTTCAACCTTAGATACGTCTCCGCAGGTCAATTATTCAGGAGTATAGCTAGGGAGAAGGGTATACCTCTGCATACATTAAGCTTACAGCTGATATCCGATCCGACGATAGACTATATGATAGATGAGAGGACTAAACGCGAAGCGGAGAAGGGTGGTGTGGTGATAGAAGGCGACCTATCCGGTTTTATGGCTGGTAGTTTAGCCGATGTTAGAATATTCTTGAAGGCATCTGACGAGGCTAGGTTTAAACGTATAGCGAAGCGTGAAGGGTGTAGCGTCGAGGAAGCTGCGAGGATTACATCTGAGAGGGAGGATAGGGATCGGAGGAGGTTTAAGAGCTTCTACGGTGTAGACCCTTTCGATCCAACGCTATACCATATAATTCTAGATACGAGTATGCTAACGGTGGAATCTACGTTTAGGATACTTAGAGTATGCGTAGAGGAATATACCAGGTGTAAGACTACCCAGGGAAATACTTAAAAATAGGCGAGCTGAATCCCTAGCCTTTGAGGGGGGTACTCGATGATAGAAGTAGGTAGAATCTGCGTTAAGACTAGGGGTAGGGAAGCTGGGCTTAAATGCGTAGTGATAGATGTGATAGACGATAACTTCGTATTGATCACAGGGCCTAAGAGCGTTACAGGTGTAAGGAGGCGTAGGGTTAACGTGAAGCATCTAGAACCTACACCTTACAAGCTCGAGGTAGAGAAGGGTGCTAGCGATGAGGACGTCGCCGAAGCATGGAAGAGATCTGATTTACCGGAAGAATTCTACAAGCTGGTTAAGCCTATATTGAAGCCTATCTAGGAGGTGTTAGGTCTTAGCTTTTACACCACCATGGAACATAAAAAGGGAGTTTATATATAGGGAGACACCATACACCGATGAAAGATATGGCTGCAGACCTGATAGGAGGCCTATCGATAAACTGCTAGAATACGGATTGATAATACTCGATAAGCCATCAGGTCCTACAAGCCACGATGTAACAGCTCTTATCAAGAGGATAGTAGAAGCTAGGAAGGCTGGGCATGGAGGGACCCTAGAAGCTTAGATCCCGTAAAGATCTAAGCTAGGGATACCCTGCCGTTACAGGGGTTCTACCTATAACGTTGAATAACGCCGTTAAGATAGTTAGGGTGTTGCTCAGCGGTGGTAAGGAGTATGTAGGTGTTATGAGGCTGCATGGAGATGTACCTAGGGATAAGATCGAATCGTGCTTTGATATATTCCAGGGGGAGATCTATCAGAAGCCTCCTGTTAGATCTTCGGTTAAGAGGAGGCTTAGAACTAGGCGTATATACTATCTGGAGCTTCTAGAGGTTGATGGGCGCGATGTATTGTTCCGCGTAGGCTGCGAGGCTGGGACATATATAAGGAAGCTATGCTACGATATAGGCGAGATCCTAGGCTGCGGCGCTCATATGAGGGAGCTTAGACGTACACGTGTATCTACGTTCACAGAAAATGAATGTGTACATGTAGATGATGTATTCGATGCTTATATGAGTTGGAAGGAGTCTGGGGATGAATCTACACTTAGAAGGATTGTTAGACCTATGGAGGATGCTCTCTCGATAATACCGCAGATAACCGTTAAAGATACGGCTGTGGAAGCTATATGTAGCGGAGCAGATCTAGCTATACCTGGTGTAGTTGCTTTCACAAGCGATATACATGAAGGTAGCCTCGTAGCTATGTTCACGGTTAAAGGTGAAGCGGTAGCTTTAGGATTATCTCAGCTATCCGCCGAGATGTTCTTAGAGAGGGATAGGGGGATAGCTGTTAGGATCGAACGCGTACTTATGCAGCCTGGAACCTATCCGAGATCCTGGTAGGTTTACTCGTAGCGTAAAGCTTCTACTGGTTGAAGCTTAGAAGCTCTTAAAGCTGGTAGTAGGCCCCCGATCACCCCTACGGATAGAGATAGGATTATAGCCGATAATACTAGGTCTACCGATATTATAGGTGTAGCAGTGAAAGCTATACCCTCCATAATCGTTAGAGATCTATTGGTTAACATGTATGATCCGATCACACCTGCAACTACGCCGGCGATACCGCCTATAAAGCCGATGATGATACTCTCTGAGAGTATGAGAAGCATAACCTGTCTATTCGTGAATCCTAAAGCTTTCATCACACCTATCTCTTTAGTCCTCTCCATAACTGATGTGAACATAGTCGCCATAACACCTGTGACGGCTACTGCGAAGCTTATCGATGACGTCGAGAATAACAGTACGTCGAGTATCTTCATGATATTATCTACTGTTTTAGCTATCTGTTTAATCGATATAACGTCTAGATAGTCTCCATATAGATCTCTAATCCTACCTACTATATACTCAACCCTATCAGGACTACCGGCTACTAGGAATATCCCTGTATACTTCTTCTGACCTAGCATCGAAGGACCCGCATCTAAGGGTAGGAATATTGAGCGATCGGGATTAACTATCATTATGGTGCCGTAGGGTTTCAGTATACCTGCAACCCTGAAGCTAGATATTTTAAGCTTTATGGCTTCACCCTCGATTATAGGTACCCTAACGGTTAGAGCTGAACCTACACTGTAGAGCTTAGCCCCGCCCCTACTAGATACGGCAAGCTCAGATCCTATGAGACATGAGGTATAAGCTTTAGGCAGGGGTATGGATCCCTCTTCGACTTCTAACCCACCTATAGCTTTCATCAAAACAGTTAGATCTATAGCATACAGCTGAATTCTAACACTCTCACCGTCGAGCTTCCTAAACTCGCCTACACTCTGATAGAACGGGGTAATGTATGCTACGCCAGGTACTCTTCTAAGCCGATCTATATCTGTCTGGGATAGCTCGTAGTCCTTACTAGGGAACACTACGATTGTATTCTGCCCTAGAGATGTTAGCTGCTCAGATATAACGCTCATATAACCTCGCGTAGCGCTTACTATCGATACTAGAGCTGCAGGCCCTATCATAACGCCTAGGATTGTGAGAACAGCTCTAACCCTACGCTCACGTAGTATACTTATGGATAGACCTAGTATATCCTCGATCCTCAATCTTAGGATCACATCCCAGCTATTCTCCGATATAAGAGAAGTATGCACGGCGGTATATCTACCTTACCGTCTTCAGCTTCTCGTTTCTCTCGTATGCCTTACATACCTGATTATAAGGTAGCCTGCTATCACCATGAATATCGATGCGACGATTACAGGGAGAAGCCTATATATCACCTCCCCTATAGGCTGCGGCTGGGGTTTAGGTGCTTCACCGACTTCTACGTCTACGCTGTATATATCGCTATATAACCCGCCATACTCATCGGTATATTCTACTAGGATCTGCAACGTATACATGCCTATACCTGCTTCTACATCTACTTCGACTGAGAACGGTATCTGGGCATCAGGATCTATACTACCTAGGTATTGATGCGATTCTGTTTTAAGCTTGAAGCCTTGATGCTCAGATAGATGTACTGTCACATGTTTAGCCGTCTCCCTGCCTATATTCAATAGTATACCTGAGATGGTTACGCTAGCACCGGTGTACGCTGGGGATGGGATTACCGTGAGTTCGAGCAGCCTAAACCCTATCCCCCCTTTAACGGTTACGGGGAAGGTTATATTATACCTCCTATTGTATCCGTAGCTATCTTTGAACGCTATCATAGCTAACGCTGTAAGGGTGCCTCTATACGGTATGTTAGGGTTACCGTAGACGCCTGTCTCTACGATGATGGAGCCTCCAGCTTCGATAACGGGTATATAGAAAACCTGCTTCTCTAAAGCTACTCCTGGAGGCATATTAAGGA